>NZ_DATIRM010000150.1:0-4202 GCF_035469765.1 Psychrobacter sp. | reverse complement strand
GGAATAGAATGCTGGCTGATAAAATAAATCATCACCAAATCCATAAAAAAAACCTAAAAAACACCCCTGCCCAGTACAAAAAAGAGTTTGAGTGGTTAAAAGAGGTGGATAGCCTGGCATTGGCCAACGTTCAGCAGAACCTAAGAAGCGCTTATAACAAGTTTTTCAAGCAAGGCTCAGGCTTTCCTAAGTTCAAGAAAAAAGGCACCAAAGACAGCTACACCACTAACAATCAAAAAGGCACAGTGTCAGTCACCAATAGCACCGTCAAGCTGCCTAAAATCGGTCACATCAGGGCGAAGGTACATTGTTCTATCAATGGGCTTATCAAAAGTGCCACCATCACCAAAACCGCCACAGATCAATACTATGCAAGCGTTTTGGTTGAAACCACCGTTGACGAATTACCAAAAACCCAATCAAATATCGGCATTGATTTAGGATTGACAGACTTTATCGTTTTATCGGACGGATCAAAAGTTGCCAACCCTAAGTTTCTAGCGAAGCTTGAAGTCAAACTTGCCAAAGCTCAGCGTATTTTATCCAAACGTGCGCGAGTGGCAAAAGCCGCCAATCGTAAATTATCTCAAAGTCGTAATTATCAAAAGCAAAATGCCAAAGTCGCCAAAATCCACCAAAAAATAAAAAATACCCGCACCGACTTTTTGCACAAAACCTCATTCAATATCGTCAAAAACCACGACATTATTGCGATTGAGAATCTAAACGTCAAAGGTATGGTTAAGAATCACAAGCTTGCCAAAGCTATTAGCGACGCATCTTGGTCAACATTCACCAATATGCTGACCTATAAAGCTAACTGGTACGGCAAAACACTGATCAAGGTTGATAGATGGTTTCCATCGTCAAAAACCTGCTCTTGCTGTGGTCATATTCTTAGCAAAGATGAGCTTAAATTAAGCGACAGGGCGTGGGATTGCAAAATTTGCCACACCCACCATGACCGCGACATTAACGCCAGTATCAATATCCTCAACGAAGGCTTACGATGCTTGCAAACAGTCAAAAAACCCTTTGTTCAAGGGAGTTAGCTTAGTAAATTTGCCTAACCGCTATAGCAGAACATCGCAAATAAGTCTGGGTATTACCTGAGAAACCCCTACCTCTAAGGTAGTGGGTAGTTCATGGTTGATATTTAGGTCAGTTTTTTGGCATTATCAACTAGCTAAATAATGAATATCAATTTATTATATTGTTTGCGCAGTTCACTGTGCTTAGCTAGGCAAGTAATTGCAAATAATGCTATAATCAATATTTTACAATATTGTTTTTTCTGGATGTCTAAGCGCCGCATACCACCCCATAACAATCAATGTACACTCATTATCATCTTCGATGATTTTTTGAGAATTAGGCATTAGTTTTTATCACCATTTAATTTATTCCAATTTATCCTAACCATGGCAATTATTATGAATGACGATATCACTTTGAATACGGACACCCCTAGTACGGAAAAAGAGCAGTTTGAACAAGCTGCCCTACATTACCATTCACATCCACGACCAGGTAAGATTTCGGTCACCCCTATTAAGCAGTTAGCGAACCAACGTGATCTGGCACTTGCCTACTCGCCAGGGGTCGCAGTACCTTGCCTTGAGATTCAAAGAGATCCTTCTTTAGCAGCTAAATATACGGCACGTAGCAACTTGGTCGGTGTTATCACCAATGGTACCGCAGTATTAGGTCTAGGGAATATTGGTCCATTGGCATCAAAGCCTGTCATGGAAGGTAAAGGGGTTCTATTCAAAAAATTCGCTGGTATCGACGTTTTTGATATTGAAATTGCACAAAACGATCCGGATAAATTCATTGAGGCCGTTGCCTCTTTAGAGCCTACTTTTGGTGGTATCAACCTAGAAGACATCAAAGCACCAGAATGTTTCAAAATCGAGCGCGAATTGCGTAAGCGTATGAACATTCCAGTATTCCATGATGATCAACATGGTACTTCAATCATTGTTGCGGCGGCGATGCTGAATGCCTTGATCATCACTAACAAAAAGATTGAAGATATTAAAATCATCTGTTCTGGTGCCGGTGCTGCAGCGATTTCTTGCTTGGACATCATTTGCGCCCTTGGTGTCAATAAAAACAATGTCTATGTGTCAGACTCACGCGGCATCATCTCTACTAGCCGTGAAAACCTTGATGAAACCAAACAGCGCTATGCTCGTGAAACCACTGCCACGACTATTGAAGAGCTGATGGATGATGTCGATATGTTCCTAGGTCTATCTATGCCTGGTACATTGACAGAAGATATGGTTCGCCGTATGGCAAAAGACCCTATCATCTTTGCGCTTGCCAACCCAACCCCTGAGATTATGCCAGAATTGGCACATGCTGTCCGTCCAGACGTCATTATGGCTACTGGTCGCTCAGACTACCCGAACCAAGTAAACAACGCGTTGTGTTTCCCTTATATTTTCCGCGGTGCGTTAGATGTGGGCGCAACGACCGTTAACGAAGAGATGAAAATTGCGTGCGTACGTGCCATTGCTGCTATGGCACATGTTGAAGCGACGCCAATGAGCAACAGCAAAAATGTTGAGAACACACCAAGCTTTGGTCGTGAGTACCTGATCCCAGGACCACTTGAGCCAAACCTAATCATTGAGATTGCCTCTGCAGTCGCAAAAGCGGCGATGGATTCAGGGGTTGCAACCCTTCCTATCGCTGATATGAATGCCTATCGTCAACGTTTGTCTGAGTTCGTTTATAACTCAGCGTTTGTGATGAAGCCTATCTTTGCTCGCGCAAAAGCGGATCCAAAACGTATCGTATTTAGTGAAGGTGAAGACAGAAATGTCTTATTAGCTGTCCAAGTTGTCGTCGATGAGCAATTGGCTTATCCAATCTTGGTCGGTCGCCCTTCAGTGATTGAAAAGAACATCGAAAAGCTGGCACTTCGTTTAAAAGATGGCGAGAACATCACTATCATCAATGTTGATGATGACCCGCGCTATACTGATTACTGGAAAGGCTATTACGAGAAAAACAAACGTAATGGCGTCAGTATCGAGCTTGCTCGCCGTGATGTGCGCCGCAAAACCTCTTTAATCGGAGCGCTGTTGGTTGAAAATGGTGATGCCGATGGTATGATTTGTGGTACATTCGGCCACTATCAACTACATTTAAAATACGTTGGTAAAGTGATTGATAAAAAAGAAGGCGTTAATGATTTTTATGCGATGAATGCAGTACTCATGCAAGATCGTAACATCTTTATTGCTGATACCCATATCCATGAAGATCCAACTGCTGAGCAATTGGCTGAGATGACTGTGTTAGCAGCAGAGCAATTACGCCGCTTTAGCATTACCCCGCGTGTGGCATTGGTGTCACATTCAAACTTCGGTACTTCTGATCATGCCAGTGCGGTTAAAATGCGTAAGGTGCATCAGTTGCTGACTGAAATGAATGTCGACTTTGAGTTTGACGGCGAGATGCAAGGTGATGCCGCACTTGATGAGAATATCCGTTTAAGCGATTTACCATCAAGTAACCTAAAAGGCTCAGCAAACCTGCTTATCTTGCCAACGTTAGATGCGTCAAATATTGCCTTTAACCTGCTTAAGACAGCAACTGGTAGCGCCTCTATTGGTCCTATCTTATTAGGCGCAAGCAAACCTGTGCATATCCTAACGCCATCAGCCACAGCACGCCGTGTGGTCAATATGACAGCACTTGCGGTTACGGAAGCTCAAGACTTAGAAAACGAGCAACAGTAATCGATTATGCTCTGCACAGTGCGTAATTTAGGCGGTCTCTAACCTCTTTTTATAGAGACCGTCTGCTATACTAAAACCAGCCAATGCTCAAAGCATTGGCTGGTTTTTTTGGTAAAAAAATCTGATTCATTGATAATAAGATAAAGAGAATATTATGCAAGTGTATCTCGTCGGCGGTGCGGTACGTGATCAGCTATTAGGGCGCCCTATCAAAGATAAAGATTTCGTTGTCGTTGGGGCAACGGTTGCCGAGATGCTTGACGCAGGCTTTCAGCAAGTAGGCGCAGATTTTCCGGTATTTTTGCATCCAGTAAGCCGTGAAGAATACGCCCTTGCACGCACTGAGCGTAAGCAAGGGTTAGGCTATCAAGGATTTAGTGTACATGCGAGCCCTGATGTCAGCTTAAAAGACGATTTGCAGCGACGCGATTTGACTGTCAATGCCAT
>NZ_DATIRM010000149.1:0-9827 GCF_035469765.1 Psychrobacter sp. | reverse complement strand
ATTATCGCTGAGCGTATGTTGCTATTAGACCAAGCCAAGCAAACCTTTACTTTTGAAGGTGTAAGTGCTGAGCCTATCGTATCTTTGCTACGTGATTTTAGTGCACCCGTGCAGTTGAATTATGACTATCAAGATGAAGATTTGGCGTTTTTACTCAAATATGAAACCAACGGCTTCAATCGCTGGCAAGTCACGCAGATTTTGGTCAACCGTATCTTATTGCAAACACAAAATGTAAAAAGCAGTCCAGATGTTTACCTAGCTGCACTGGCACAAACATTGCCAGTGCTCGCAAGTGAAGATGCGATGTTGGCAGCGCGCTTGCTTGATATCCCATCAGCGCAGGAGCTAGCGGCTGCCATTCATAACGATTATGATCCAGAATTGGTTAAGGCGCAGCGTGAAGGCTTGTATCAGCAGTTGGCAGCGGCATTAAAAGAGCAGTGGGTAACAATATACGAACAGCTACCTTTACAGCCTTATGAAGACAACGCTGAAGCGCGCGGCAAACGTGCGCTACGTAATGTGGTGCTTGACATGGCATTGACAGCGAACGTTGAAGGTGCAGACCAGTGGGCGCAGCAGCAGTATGATGGTGCCAGCTGTATGACTGAGCGATTTGGGGCACTAAAAGTCATGTTCAATCATCAAGTGGCGAATGCTGATGCGTATTTGGCAGATTTTTATCAGCGTTTTCAAGCGGATGATTTGGTCATTGATTTGTGGTTTAGTGTGCAAGCGTCAGCTGATAACGTGAGTGCCGATGTTATCAAATCATTACTCGAGCATGCAGATTTTGATTGGAATACCCCTAATCGTGTGCGTTCAGTGATTAGTGCCTTTACCTCGCAGCCAACCGCATTATGGACGCAAGAAGGTTTGGATATCTATACAGACGTGATTAAAAAGTTGGATGATTCTAATCCTATGATAGCCTCGCGCTTATTGCAGGTATTGGCACGTTGGAACACTCTAGCAGAGCCTCGCCGTCAAATGGCACATGCGCAACTGCTCGATGTACAGCAGCAGGTATCATCTAAGAATGTGCATGAGAGCCTGAGCAGTGTACTGGGTACAGCGAATGAGTAGGGCTTAATCAACGGTTTTATTATTCTAAAACCATAGATTTAAAACCAAAAACCCCCGTTTGACAGTTAACTGTCAAACGGGGGTTTTTATGAATGGCTAAATACGCATTAAGTTATACTATTAACGGTTAGGCAGGACATCTTTGATAGCATTGCGCAGATTGTGCATCGCTTCAACTGTACTTTCCCAATCTAGGCAGCCATCAGTAATCGACATGCCATATTCAAGTGCATCCAAATCATCGGTCAGCTCTTGGCGACCACCTTTTAGATGGCTCTCAATCATCATGCCGATGATGGACTTATTGCCGTTTCTGATTTGATCTGCGACGTTTTGGATAACCATTGGTTGTAAGTAAGGGTCTTTACCTGAATTGGCATGACTTGAGTCAATCATAATCTTGCTACTGGTTTTGCCTTTAGCAAGTGCGTCTTCCACTTGAGCAACTGCCGTTTCATCGTAATTCGGCTTACCGTTACCACCACGAAGTACCACGTGAGCATACGGGTTGCCTTTTGATTTGATAATAGATACTTTGCCATCTGATGACAGACCCAAGAAGCTATGGCCCGCTTTTACTGCTTGCATAGCATTGACCGCAACAGTCATACCGCCATCGGTGCCATTTTTAAAGCCAACTGGGCATGATAAACCTGAGCTCATCTCACGGTGCGTTTGGCTCTCGGTAGTACGAGCACCAATCGCTGACCAACTGATTAAGTCTTGCATGTATTGCGGTGTGTTTGGGTCAAGGGCTTCGGTGGCGCACGGCAAACCTTTTTCATTAAGATCAAGCAGCAGCTTACGAGCCGTACGCAGACCTTTTTCGATATCAAAGCTGTCATTCATATCGGGGTCATTAATCATACCCTTCCAGCCAACGGTCGTACGCGGCTTCTCAAAATAGACACGCATCACAACGAATATGCTGTCTTCAATCTCTTTTGCCAATATGGCTAAGCGATCAGCATATTCATGAGCGGCTTTAATGTCATGAATAGAGCATGGACCAATAACCACAAACAAACGCTTGTCTTTGCCATCCAAGATATTTTGGATAGTGTGACGACCATTTAAAACGGTTTTATAGGCTTCGTTTGATAAAGGCAGTTCAGTTTTTAGCTCGTTGGGTGTGATTAAAGGAATAAATTTTTCAATATTCACGTCGTCAATTTCTGCATTATGGGTAACTGTTGTTGTCATGATTATATATCGTCTAGCTAATTTATAGGGACTTTCATTATGCGGACAAAAGGACCGGTTGACAAGGGCAGTCGAGCAGTTAATTGACTGATAACTGGAATGCTGATGCGAAAACTTGGTTATACTTGGTGATTGTAGAAGGGATAAAACGGCGTTAATGGCAGTAGGTTTTTTTGAGTAATTTCGCTATTTTTATCATCGTCACGTATGATGACCGTATAAATGGTGGAATTTGAGCATAATAAATGCGGTTGATTAATTATAGTAAGCATCGATGCTTGATGTGCTATGCGATATTTTATAATATTTAAATTCCATTTTTCGTACAACTTTTACTGAAACACTTCACTATTAAGAGCTTGTCATGACCGATACTGCTACGCTTCAGCCTGATTTAACTGCGCCATTTGATACTTATGAGTTGGCTACTGTCACGAATAAGCCGCTAGTCATCGGTATCGTCGCCGGCGAGGTGTCAGGAGACAGTTTGGGCGCAGATTTTATGCAGCAGATGAATAATCTACGTGATGACATCATTTGGGTTGGCGTTGGTGGTACCAAAATGCAGGCGCAAGGGCTTAAGAGTATTTTTCCATTATCACGCTTGGCAGTGATGGGGTTGGTAGAGGTCATGGGGCAGTTGCCTGATTTGCTTAAGGCGCGCCGTGAGTTACTTGCAGCCTTTAAAGCCGCAGATATTGATTGGTTTATTGGTATTGATGCCCCAGATTTTAATCTGCGAGTGTCTAAGAAATTAAAGCCTCAAGGCGTTTTCTGCGTGCAGTACGTCAGTCCTTCTATTTGGGCGTGGCGTGAATCGCGTATCCATAATATTAAGGCGGCGACTGATTTGGTACTGTGTCTGTTTCCGTTTGAGCTGCCCGTTTACGAGCGTTATAACCATCCGGCGATATGCGTTGGGCATCCACTGATGCATACCATTGACCAGTCACTGCTCGACATACCAATCAATCAGCGCCGTAGTGAGCTTGTTTGGCATAACGATGGCTTGCAGCAGTTTTTTATCGAACGCTTTGATGAGGTCAGCCAGCTTATTTGTGTGATGCCAGGCTCACGCCGCGGTGAGATAACGGCTATTTTGCCTTTGATGCTCGATGGTATCCAAAAGCTGCTTTTATTGGACCCAAAGCTCTGCTTTATCATTCCAACTGTCGATCAAAATCATCAATATATCGTCCAAGACGTCATTGATCAGCGCTCAGAGCAGCTGCGTGCCGCCATTGTGGTAGTCTATGATGATAGTCAACCAACCTTTAGTCAGCAGGCGATGGCGGCATCGGATATTGTGATGTTAGCCTCAGGTACAGCAACGCTTGAGGCGATGCTACTCGAGCGCCCTATGGTGGTGGTTTACCAGCTTAATCAGCTGACTTATCAGATTGCTAAACGTCTGGTCAAAGTGCCCTATGTGGGCTTGCCAAATATTTTGGCAGCTACAGCTATTGTACCGGAGCTGATTCAGGAGCAGGCAAGTGGTGATAATATTTGCCGTACCGTCATGCGCCTTTTGCAGCCACGTGCTTATGCTGAGCAATTGAATGCACTAATTGAAACCAAGCATCTCTTGCAGCAGCAAAGTAATCATCAACCTGCCAATAGCGTGATTGAACAATGCTATCTTCAAAATCACCTTTCAAAAACACTGTAGATCTAGTAAGCGAATTCACCTTATATATCTTCATCTCATAAAATAAGACCGTAGAATCAATGAATAGCATGCCACATACAGAGAGCAATATTTTACAGATTGAACGCAGGATCGAGCAGATTGATATCAAGGGACAATATATTAATCTGGCAGCACCCATTCATATATCTGGTCAACTTAATATCACTGAATTACTCGCTCAATATTCGAACGATAGTGTACAGGGCCATACTGTCTCCGCGCTCCAGATAGGTGTCGATGAAGCGGGGCGTGGACCGTTATTAGGCAGTGTCAATGTCGCTGCAGCACTATTGCCACGTGCTTGGTCAGGTCTGATTGAGGCGCAGCCACTGAAAGATACCCCGTTATCGATATTGACCGACTCTAAGCAGTTAAGCGAAAAAAAGCGCGATCTACTGTATCCTTTGGTTCAGCAGTATGCGATTGGCTATATCGTCGCTGATATTCCAGCCGTGGTCATTGATCAGATAAATATCTTACAAGCCACCATGCTCGGAATGCGTTTATGTACTGAGATACTGTTAGAAGTCATTACTCGTTATTTAAATAACATGGCACAAGACATACATCAGCTACAAACGGAAGTTCTATTCGACGGGAATCGTTGCCCTGAATTAAATGACGCTAGCCTTCAGGCGTTAGGAGTAAAAATCTCTTCGATTGATTGCCAAGCTTGGGTCAAGGGTGATGGGCGTCATACCAGTATTGCTGCTGCCAGTATTTTGGCAAAAGTTAGCCGTGATAAAACCATGTACGCGCTGGACGCTGAGCATCCTAAATATGGCATTGCCAAACATAAAGGCTATCCAACACGCGCCCATATGGAGGCAATCGAAACTTATGGCGTATTAGCCGCGCACAGACGCAGCTTTGCGCCTGTTAGAAAGGCACTAGAAGACGAGCGTTAAGGCTTTGGTAATAAAGTAAGAGAATTAAAGAAATAGAGTCGATACATAGAGAGTAAGTAAACTTGTAAATAGCCTAAGCAATATAGAAACTATTTTTTAAGCTAACAAAAAGTTTACTGGCAAACAGCAAAGCCTTTTTGTTAGATATTTTGCTAGACAGTAGATGGTTAAAAGGAAGAGTCAGGTTGTTGCAAAAAAGCCAGTTCCGCAGCAGTGGAATCTCTATCTAACACCTCATTGCGATGCGGATAACGCTCAAACTGCTCGATAATTTCTTTGTGACGCTGCTCAAATTCTAAAGTAATGGCATCATCGAGTTTTTCAAATAATGGCAGATAGCGCTCATGAATCATTACAGATTCAGAATGCATAAATGGCATAATAATAAATTTGCGCCATTGCATCGGCAAGGTATGAAAATGTGGCTGCAAAATAGCTTCTTGTGCCAATGCTAGCGCCATACCATCTTGCGCAAATGCCTCTGCTTGATTGCGGTATAGATTGCGTGAAAACTGATCTAATACGATTATTTCTGCCAAACGCCCAGCCAAAGCAGTGATGGAGCTATTGCAATCAGTAAGCGCTTCTGCAATGCGCCAAGTGGCGCATTGCCCTTGCTTTGCCGCTTGCCAAATTTTGCCAAACCTCTCTTTTATTTGCTGGTCAAATTCATCATTTTCCTCAAACCAATATTGTTCATTGTTCTTATCAAACCAAAACGCTAAAACGACCCGTGCATCCAAATTTAGATGGCTCAAATCGATGTGGTCTGAATCCAATGAGGGTAAATTGGCTTGGTTTTTCGAAGTAGAATAATCGGTTGAGAGTGACATAAGATATTCTAATTATGATAAATTTAGTCTACTATAGCGCAAATATTTATATCTGTCACAATGCCAATAGCAGCTATTAGGTTACTTTTTATGAATACAAAAACTTCACAATCGACGTCACCTGTCTCCTCTGTATCACTGCCGCCAACGCCATATTACTTACTTGATGAGGCCGCAATCGTCGCCAATATGCAGATTATCGCCCGTCTGTGCGAGTTGTCAGGCGCAAAAGCACTGCTTGCTCTCAAATGTTTTGCGACTTGGGGCGTGTTCGATATTATGCAACCTTATCTACATGGTACAACGTCATCTTCGCTAAATGAGGTCAGATTGGGTTATGAGACTTTTGGTAATAATAGTGATGCCAGTAGTAAAGATAAAAAAGAAACCCATGCCTACAGCGTCGCTTATAGTGCGGATGAAATCGACGAAGTACTAAGCTATGCGGATAAAATTATCTTTAACTCTATCTCACAGTTGCATGCGTTTAAAGATAAGGCTAATGCTCAGAATATACCCGTCGGGCTGCGTTTAAACCCAAAGACCAGCAATTCATCGTTCATTATCGCCGATCCTGCACGTCCTTTTAGTCGTCTTGGTGAGCATGATAAAGACAAAATCGAAGCAGTACTTGCTGCTATCACTGGGGTGATGATTCATAATAACTGTGAAAATGACAGTTTTGAGGCGTTTAGTGAGAGTTTGGCTGATATTGAAACCAGATTTGGCGATGTTTTGCAGCAGCTTGAATGGGTGAGTTTGGGCGGCGGCATTCATTTTATCGCCCCTGATTATCCACTAGAAAAACTTGCTGACAGATTAAAAGGTTTTAGCGAGACTTATGGTGTACAAGTTTATCTAGAGCCGGGTGAGGCAAGCATTCATGGTGCTGGCACGCTAGTCACAAGCGTTTTAGATACGATGCATAATGAAAAGAATCTCGCTGTAGTAGATTCATCAATTGAAGCGCACATGCTTGATTTGCTCATTTACCGTGAGTCAGCGCCGATAGCGGCTGTTAATAGTGATTTAATTAATATTGCCTCTATTGATATTGACCCTACCAATATCGCACCCATCAGCGAGAATGCTAAATCAGCTGATAATACGATTATCTATGGTCGTTCTTGTTTAGCAGGTGATATCTTTGGTGAGTATGCCTTGCCAAATAACCTAAAAATAGGTGACACCGTGACTTTTGGCAATGCCGCAGGCTATACCATGGTGAAGAAAAACTGGTTTAATGGTGTCAATATGCCAGCCATTGTCATTCGCCGCTTAGATGGCAGTATCGATATCCAACGTGAGTTTGATTATCAAGATTACAAGGCGAGCTTGTCATAGCGCTATTAAAATCATGTTCGAGATGAATAAACGAGACTGCCAAACAACTATCTAGCAATTGTTATTCGCTTTGACGTTTTTAAGTTAAGTTGTAATTTTTGCCGAAAAGTAAGTAAAAATTGTTATAATTGCGACTGGCAAACGTAGTAGGATTTGTCTAACGGGTGCGTGGGTTTTCCTCGGTCTTCCTTTTTAATTCACGCATATCATTCACTCGTTTCTGTTTTGCATAGCCAATATCAATGGTATCGACAGGGACACAAAGGAGGATTGTTGTTTGAACACAAACCAACAAGCTAAGCCTAGTAAAAAAGACGTGCTCATCATCGGTGCCGGCGGTGTCGCTCAAGTGGTTGCGCATAAATGCGCGATGCATAACGATGTACTCGGCGAGATTCATATCGCTTCACGTACCCAAGATAAATGTGATGCCATCGCTCAGAGCGTCATAGAAAAGAACAGCTTTAAGCAGCCAGCGGTATTGCACACGTATGAAGTCGATGCCATGGATACTCAAGCGCTGATACAGCTGATTGAAGATACAGGTATTCAAATCCTTATCAATGTCGGTTCGGCATTTGTGAATATGACCGTCTTGGAAGCTTGTATTGAGACTGGCGTGGCGTACATTGATACCGCTATTCATGAAGACCCTCGCAAGATTTGTGAAACGCCACCATGGTATGACAACTATGAATGGAAGCGTAAGCAACGCTGTGCGGATAATAATGTCACTGCGATTTTAGGTGCGGGCTTTGATCCTGGTATGGTCAATGCTTATGCGCGTCTTGGCTATGACATGATGGATGCAGGTTCAGTCACTGATATTGATATCATTGATATTAATGCTGGCAGCCATGGCAAGTACTTCGCCACAAACTTCGATCCTGAGATTAACTTTCGTGAATTCACCGGTACGGTTTATTCTTGGCAGGACAGTAAGTGGCAATCTAACAAGATGTTTGAAGTAAAACGTACAGATGACTTGCCTGTTGTTGGTGTGCAAAACAGTTACTTAAGTGGTCATGACGAAGTTCATTCTTTATCAGCCAACTTAGATGTACCTAATATTCGCTTTTGGATGGGCTTTGGTGAGCACTATATCAATGTCTTTACCGTCCTACAAAACTTGGGCTTACTGTCTGAGCAACCAGTTATGACTGCTGAAGGACAAGAAGTTATTCCATTAAAAGTGGTGAAAGCAGTCCTACCAGATCCAAGCTCACTTGCGCCAAACTACACGGGTAAAACCTGTATTGGTGACAAGGTTAAAGGTAAAATCGACGGCGTCGACAGCGAGGTATTTATCTATAATATCTCAGACCATAAAGACGCTTATAATGAGGTCGGTAGTCAAGGTATCTCTTATACCGCAGGCGTACCACCCGTTGCTGCGGCGATTCTGGTTGCAACTGGCGAGTGGGATGCAGGTAAAATGGTCAATGTTGAAGAGCTTGATGCCAAACCGTTTATCAATTTATTGAATAAAATTGGTTTGCCCACGCGTATTCAAGACAGCGAAGGCGATAGAGCGCTTGAGTTTGATATTTAGTTAGCGAGTTTGATTTAATAAAAAGCCTATCTTTTATAGATAGGCTTTTTTTGGGCTAATAGAATTGGAGGATTACACTCTAAAAAATTATTCAATCTATCACGCTTCACTAGGATTATAATTTCTCAACGCCGCAATACGGTCATCAAGCGTTGGATGTGAGCGGAAGAGATTAGCAATACTAAAGCCCGTAGATTGTCCTGATGAAATAGCAAACGCTTTCATGCTCTCAGGCATTTGATCTGGACGCTGCTCAGAAGGACGCAAGGCATTAAGCGCACTAATCATTTTTTCGCGGCTGGCAAGTTTTGCACCCATCTGATCCGCACGGAATTCACGTAGGCGTGAGAACCACATGACGATGGCAGACGCCAAAAATCCAAGCAAAATATCCATCACAATACTCGTCACAAAGTAACCAATACCTGGGCTATCACTGGTATTTTTAAAGACAGTCCGGTCAACAAAGCTACCAATAATACGGGCAAAGAACATAACAAAAGCGTTCACCACACCTTGAATGAGGGCCAGCGTGACCATATCGCCGTTTGCTACGTGGCCAATCTCATGTGCCAGCACTGCTTCTACTTCATCTTGATTCATGTTCTGCAATAGACCGGATGAAACGGCGACCAACGCTTTATTTTTATTCCAGCCAGTGGCAAAAGCGTTTGGCTGTGAGTTATTAAAAATCCCCACTTCAGGCATACCTATGTTTACTGCTCGTGCCTGTTTAGCCACGGTATCTACAAGCCATTGTTCCGTAGCATTTCTTGGAGTCTCAATGACCACTGTTCCTGTTGATCTTTTGGCCATCCACTTTGAGATAAATAGTGATACCATCGAACCAACCATGCCGTATACGCCGCACATAATGGCAAGACTGGTGTAATTTAGCCCGCCCGCGCCATGTACGCCACCAATCCCAAAGAATCTGGATAAAATACCAAATACGATGCTAAATACCACAATCACCGCTAAGTTGGTTAATAAGAACAATCCAATACGCATCATGACGCTAGTTTCCTAATTTTAATTTAAATACAACTTTAAGACATAATCCTCTATGAGGTATTATATTTTTACTTTACATAAATGGCGTTATTTTGATAAATAACAATCCCAGTTAACCGTATAAATACAGTGATATGGTTAGAGAGTAAAGAATAAAAATAAATGATAAAGCCATCTAAAAGGTAAGAATAATC
>NZ_DATIRM010000148.1:0-4797 GCF_035469765.1 Psychrobacter sp. | reverse complement strand
AACGCAATGAATAAGGAGTAGGAAGCAATTTATATTCCCTACCCTTTATATAGGCTTATTATTAACACATCTATCGCTTTAACTATTCTTCAGACTTATCTAAATCGATAGACAACGAATTTATGCAATAGCGCATGCCAGTGGTCTCACTTGGACCATCAGGGAACACATGACCCAAATGCGCGCCGCAATTACTACAAGTAACTTCAGTACGGCGCATGCCTAGTGAGTCATCGACATGCTCATCGATGGCGCTATTGTCGATACCTTGATCAAAACTTGGCCAGCCGCACCCTGCATCAAACTTGTTGTCTGATTCAAATAAGTTTGCACCGCAGCCTTTACAGCGATAGATGCCCTTGTCGTTCATATCGTTATAAACACCAGTAAATGGACGCTCTGTGCCTTTCTCGCGCAGCACATGATACTCCTCAGCGCTTAGGCGCTCTTTCCAGTCAGCCTCGGTTAATTGGCTAATTTCTTCTTTGCTCAGTTGATTGTCTTGCATAACGTATCCTTATGGAATGACTGTTTGTCTACTCTAGCGTGAGTTATTTTTCATCAAAGCTTTATCGATTTTTATAAAAACGATGGCTTTTATCTGTTGGCGAGCGCTCTATTATTCAAGATGCCTATCGTAAGAATATTCAGAACAAAAATACGGAATCGTAGTGACTGACAATAGCAGATATAACAGTCAGCGCAATAAAAGGATACTAAACACCTTAATGCAAGTTATTCTTGCATTTATAGCAACTTGTATTAGGATAATTATAATTCATGAAGAAACTTGCATTTCATTTTCTAATGCAATAATATCTTGCATTAGAAAATAATTAAAAGTATTTCTCTTCTACAGTATTCTCTTAATACTGTAAAAGAGAATTGGTTTCGTTATTTGATTAATGAAAGATTGATAAAATAAAAAAGGCTTAAACAATGACGGCTGATGATAAGACTAAAAGCACACAAGCTGAACGACTGGTACAGCTGCGCCGTGACAAAGGAATGACGGCAGAGCAGTTGGCACAAGCGATGACTGCTGCTGGCTCTAAAGTCAGTCGCGGTGCTATCTCTAATTGGGAGCGTGGGACCAATGGGATTGTCTCGTCTAAACTCCCTACGCTCGCGCGTATCTTAAGCTGTAGCGAAGGATATTTATTGCGCGGAGAGCTTGAAATTGATAGCCAATCAGATGTCGATGTAAAGAATATACCGTCAGACAATACCAATGAATATTTCGAATCTAGTGAGCAACCTTATAGCGACAGTCAAATCACACAAACACCTATAACCTCTTCTACTCTCCGCAAAATTTCACCAAATAATCTGATGAGTGCTCCCTCTATGAATACAATAAAAAAATCTGATAAATTACAAAACGTCTGCTATGACATTCGCGGTCCTCTGCTGCAAACTGCTAATAAGATGGAAGCGGAAGGCAAGCGTATCTTGAAGCTCAATATCGGCAACCCTGCTCCTTTTGGTTTAGAGGCGCCGCATGAAATTTTACGTGATGTGGCGATGAATCTTTCAGAAGCTACTGGCTATTCAGACTCGCAAGGGATTTTTTCAGCACGTAAAGCGGTTCTGCAATATTATCAATCAAAGGGGCTACTATCGGCAGTCGATGTGCGTGATGTTTACCTAGGTAATGGCGTCTCTGAGCTGATTGTCATGACCATGCAAGCCTTGATGAATGATGGCGATGAAGTACTGGTTCCTATGCCAGACTACCCGCTTTGGACGGCCGCTGCCAATCTAGCAGGCGGTACCGCCGTGCATTATCGCTGCAATGAAGAAGACAACTGGCACCCTGATATTGAAGACATCAAATCTAAAATCACCAGCAAAACCAAAGGTATTGTGGTGATTAATCCCAATAACCCGACAGGCGCACTATATAGTGATGAAGTACTGATGCAAATCATTGAGGTCGCAAAAGAGCATGATTTAATTATTATGGCGGATGAGATTTATGACCGTATTCTTTATGACGATATGGAACATACGCCGATGAGCACCTTAACCGATGAAGTGTTGGTGTTGTCCTATAATGGTTTGTCAAAATCGCATCGCATCGCAGGCTTTCGTGCCGGCTGGATGATGGTTTCAGGTCGTAAAGAACACGCCTCTGACTTTATCGAAGGTTTAGATATGCTCGCTTCTATGCGTCTTTGTTCTAACGTTCAAGGACAGTATGCAATTCAGACAGCCATGGGCGGCTATCAAAGCATGAAAGACTTAACGTCTAAAAAAGGTCGCTTATATAAGCAGCGTGAGTTGGCAGTGACCCGCCTTAATGCGATCAAAGGTATTTCTTGCACCATGCCACAAGGCGCGTTTTATTGCTTTCCAAAGATGGATCCTGAGATTTATCCTATCAAAGATGATATGCAGTTTATGATGGATTTATTGTTAGAAGAAAACGTATTAATGGTACAAGGAACAGGATTTAACTGGGACAAAAACGACCATTTCCGCTTGGTATTTTTACCCAACTTACACGATTTAGAAGACGCTATGGATCGATTAGACCGCTTCTTTGCTAAAAAGCGTAAGCAGTTTGGTACTGATTAATTTAGAGTTTATACCTATATTTTTGTATAAAAAAGCGCTTACCGATATGATATCGATAAGCGCTTTTTATGTGTATCAATTAAAACTTAAATGACTCTGATTTCAAATGTTAAAAGATATTTATCAGCACGATATAACTGATTGCAGACATGCTTGCTGCTGCAGGAAGCGTAATAATCCATGCCAAACCAATCGGCTTCATCAGCGCCCAGTTGGTGTCTCTATTGACTATACCAATGCCAAGTACAGCACCGACCAAGATATGCGTGCTCGATACTGGTATACCCATCGTCGATGCACCCATAACAACCGAGGCAGCAGCCAATTCAGCTGAGAAACCAGAAGCAGGATGCATTTTTGCCAAGTTAGTACCAACAGTTTGAATCACTTCTTTACCAATAAACCAAAGACCAACAATTAGTGCCACACCAAAAGTTAACATCACAGCAGGTGGTACCGCCGCTTCTGTTGAAATACTATTGGTACGAATAACATCCATAATCGCAGCAAATGGACCAACAGCGTTGGCAATATCGTTCGAGCCATGACTAAAAGCAAATGCTGATGCAGTAAAGACTTGCATCCAGCTAAACATAATAAACGTCGCTTTGGTCAAATCTTCTTTATGCTTACCGCGGATACTCTTAGTATAAATATAAGTCGCAAGCCATACTAGCGCTGCTATCATCCCCATGATTAAAAAGCCTTGCAACGTCGTTATACCATTATTGACGTTTTTCAGACCTTTGAAGATAACCAAAGAGGCCATGACCGCACCGCCTGCAGCCGCCATAATAGGCGCCCATTGCTTCAGTGCTTTTAAGGTATCGAGGTTGCTGCGCTCGTTTTCAACCTTATAAAGCTCTTTGTAATAATCCGTCTCTAAATCTTCAACCAAGCAGTCATCATCTTTATATATTTCTTGATCACGTAACAATGCTGACGTATAAGCCAACTGCTCAGACTCGGTTAGACCATCCAAATACGCTTTATGCATTTGCTTTAGCGTCTTTTTACTGTCTTTTAGAACTGCAATATGCGCCTCTATTTTATCATTATACGCAATGATATTTTTCTTAATCTGTCCATATAACAGATAAGAAAAAATGCCGCCTAATAGCGGTGATATAATCCAAGAGATGGCAATCATGCCAATCTTGCCCCAATTCACTGTTGATAACGCCATTTCAGTACCACCTAAGGTGATACCCAATACAATAGAGCTACCCACTATGCCGCCAATAATCGCATGTGTGGTCGAAACCGGCAAACCTTTTTTGGTGGCAAACAACAGCCAAAATGCAGCAGCAATGAGCGCTGAAAGCATGACATAAATGAACTGATTGGGTGTCACTGACAACCCATCTAAATTGACAATGCCGCTCCGAACGGTATCGGTCACTTCACCACCGGCAAGTACCGCCCCTGATACTTCAAATATCGCTGCCACACCTAGTGCTTGTGGAATCGTTAACGTCCCTGCACCGACTGAGGTGCCAAATGAATTGGCAACGTCATTACCGCCGATATTGAATGCCATGAAAACACCAAAAGCAGTGGCGACAATAAACAGCGTCGTCTGCTGATGCATGGTGTAATCTAGACCCCACCACAAAAAGTAGGCGGTCATTCCAATCATTAAAACGACAAAAAGTAGGTTAATTTTCATAGAGCCGACTGATTTTGTTGGTCCTGTAGAGCTACTGCTAATACCCATACGTTGATACGTCCTGCGTAAGCTGATTTAAATGATATGATTGATGATATTAAAACCCATTATCCAAAATACTATAAAGCCGCAAGTTATGTTGCTAAATCATCCGATTAGAGCATCTTGCGGCTTATATATTTACGAGAATAATGTCATTATTACGAGTCTGATTGTCATGACAATATATTAATAGAAAAAGATAAAAATATAGACAGTCATGTCGCTAAACCATCTTAAATAGCTTAGCTGATTACGCGGCTATTATAATAAATATAAAAGCATAATGCATATTGATATTAGAAGATTTGTAACTGTAGATATACGCTTTAAAAATAGGCGCATTTAGAAAAATTATGCCAAGTCCTTTCCGTCTCTATCTATTTTTACAACGGTTATCCATAAAAAATAAAAGCAGCCATTAATCCCCAGATACCCATGTTGATAGCCGCTCGATAGCATGGTCTAAAACATCCAAACGCGCCTGCCGTTTATCATTGGTAACAATG
>NZ_DATIRM010000147.1:0-2043 GCF_035469765.1 Psychrobacter sp. | reverse complement strand
TCATTATTTAAGATAAAGAAGCAACTTATTAATAATTCCACTGCTTATTAATTAAAAAAGTATATTTAGTTGTAGAAAAACGCCCGCAATCTAATAGATTCGGGCGTTTTGTATTGTAGATAACTATAGCTAGTTACTAGGTATAGTTACTAGCTATAGCTGCTAGACATGGCTACTAGCGAGCTTATCGGTTATCAGCGAATTTTTGTAATACTTGACTGTCCCATAAGACTTCAGAGACCTGTTCAGGGTTCGTGCAAAAACGTGCAGCGACAAATAGCCAATCCGACAAACGATTGATAAAGCTGACCGCTGTCGGTCGAATAGCTTGTGGGCGCTGTTGTTGCAATAGTACGGCTTGGCGTTCAGCACGGCGGCAGACAGTACGTGCCACATGCAATTGGCTGACCAATAATGAGCCTGTCGGTAAGATAAAATCTTTAAGCGGTGGCAACGTGGTATTCATCGCATCGATTTGCTGCTCAAGCCACTCAATATGAGACTGGTTGACGCCTTCATATTCTGGCATCGATAGCTCACCACCGATATTAAATAATAAATGTTGGATAATGACCAAAGCTTGAGCAAAGTCAGCTTGTTGAGTATGCTCAATCGCCGTTTGCGTTAGCTGCGCGCGTACTAAACCGATATGCGAGTTGAGCTCATCTACATCACCCATCACACTAAATAGGCTATCCGCCTTACTAACACGACTGCCATCTGCCATGCCAGTACTACCATCATCGCCAGTACGCGTATAAATTTTGCTTAAACGATTGCCCATATTTTTATCCTTAACTGTCAGTATTTTCATCATTACAGAGTCTTACTTGCGCGCTCATTGTAGTATTTTACGAGCATTTTCGCTAAGATAATGGGTTAAGTTTTATATTAGTGTTCTCTTTGCCATGTATTTAGGCGTGATTTGCTTATATCGGCGCTTTTTTATTGGCTAAGCGGACATGATTGCTAGGCTTGTTTTTTTCTTATACTTTTAATTTAAAGGCTTTATGACTATGACCACACCTCTTGCAGACGCGATGTCTCAGCTCGTCATCTATGACTCACTTACTGGACGCAAGCAAGCATTCAAACCGCTTGTTGAGGGCAAAGTTGGCATGTATGTGTGTGGCATGACGGTTTATGATTATTGTCATATCGGTCACGCTCGAGTGATGGTTGGCTTTGATATGGCAGTACGTTGGCTAGCACAATTGGGCTATGACGTAAATTATGTACGTAATATTACGGATATCGATGACAAAATCATCACTCGTGCTGCCGAAAATGGTGAAGAGATTGGCGTATTGACCCAGCGTTTTATTACTGCCATGCATGAAGATGCGACAGCACTTGGCTGCCAATCACCGAATGCAGAACCGCGTGCGACCGATCATATCGATGAGATGCAGCAGATGATTGAGACGTTGGTTAGCAATGATTATGCCTACGCAGGTGATAATGGCGATGTCTACTATGCGGTTGATAGCTTTGTTGATTATGGCAAATTGTCTAAGCGTAACCTTGATGATATGCAGGCAGGCTCGCGGGTTGAAGTCGAAAACGACAAGCGCAATCCATTTGATTTTGTGTTATGGAAAGCGGCGAAACCTGATGAGCCGCAATGGGCATCAGCTTGGGGTCAAGGACGTCCAGGTTGGCATATTGAATGCTCAGCGATGTCGACCAAATGCCTTGGTAATACCTTTGACATCCATGGCGGCGGTCATGATTTGCAGTTCCCGCATCATGAAAATGAGATTGCCCAATCCGAAGCAGCGACCGGCTGTGAATACGCGCGCAACTGGATGCATGTTGGCTTTATCAATGTCGATGGCGAAAAAATGTCCAAGTCATTGGGGAACTTTTTTACCATTCGAGACGTGATGGCAAAGTATCTGCCTGAGACAGTGCGCTTCTTCTTATTATCAAGCCATTATCGTAGCCAAGTAAACTTCTCTGATAGTGCCTTGGATGAAGCTCATAATAGCCTAAGTAGATTATATCAAGCATTAAAAGTTGCTGAACAACAAAAAGGTGAAG
>NZ_DATIRM010000146.1:0-8779 GCF_035469765.1 Psychrobacter sp. | reverse complement strand
ATACCTATAATAAGCGGCTTTTTACTACTCTTCTGCTTTTGTAAAGATGCAGTGCTGATAGGTTCATCAATATAATCGCTATTATCTACCTCGGTATTTTCATTTTTATCTGTAGAGGCTGCGCTATCAGTCGCTTCTGTTATAGTTAAAGGACGTACAACCTTCTCATCTTCTTTATCAGAAAAATCCAAGCTCACCGATATACTCATGTTATCAGATACCTGTAACCCTGCTATATTTTCCACACTATCTTGCTCTTGAATGGCAAATAACTCTAGTTCTACTGCACTTAGTGGCTCATACGAGGACAGCTTGTCAGCGTTCTTAAGCGGTTGTAATATAGGCTGCTGAACAGGACGGTCCAGTATGCTTGCGCTAAGACCCGCATCTGTCTCATCATAAGTGTCATTATTGGTAACAGTTGGCACTCTCAAATTTTCTGTATTCTCAATACTTTCGATAGCACTTTCAATAGTCTCTAGGCTTTCAACACGCGAGATATAACGCTCATAGATATCGTGTTTGCGATTACGCAGTCGTGGCTTAGTATTAGCGATTTTTGCTAAGTTTGCCTCTAAATCGGCGTTTTGCTTGTCTTTTTTGTCGCTCATGAAGTGATACCAAACCAGTTTATGCCACGAAACCGTAGATGACTGCTAGAATTAAGGGTAAAGTTTGTTAGTTTGCTAAATTGTAACGCTATCGTGAATAAACAATATAGAGTGTCATCTCCTATGCTTCAAGCATAATTTTATAGTTATGCTGTTATTGATATAAAATACAGCAGTATCCGCTTCATCAATTGACATGGTATTACAGATAAATGAGCATAAAATATGGATTTAAAGCAGCTCAATGCGTTTATTGCTGTTGCCGAGCTTAGGAGCTTTAGCGCAGCCGCTACCAAAATCGGATTGTCACAGCCTAGTCTAAGCCGTTTGCTCAAGCAACTTGAGACAGATATGGGCGTGATGCTGGTTGACCGTTATCACAGACCGCTACATCTAACAGAAGCGGGTAGCTTCTTTTACGATAAAATCAGTACCATACTGACAGAGGTAGATACGGTTGTTGGTATGACCCAGCGTTTATCTGCACCTAGTAGCGCGTTAAACATCGGTTTTGTTCCTTCTATACTGTATGGTCTGCTACCCGAAATTATCGCCAGACTTAAGCAGTCCAATCCTGAGATTGAGGTCAACCTAAAAGACATCAGCTCTTATCAGCAGATAGAAGCGCTGAAATCGGGGGACATTGATATTGGTTTTGGGCGTTTTGCGCATCAAGACCCTTGGATTCAGCAAATACTATTACGTCATGAGCGTTATGTCGTCGCCCTCCCCAAAGCCCATCCGCTTGCCAATGTGCGCGAGCAACGCTTAATCGATTTGGCAAATAACCGCCTTATTCTCTATCATCAAACCCACTTGCCGATATCGACAATGCCAAAAACTTTGAGGCAGAAAGAGAGAAACAACGACAGCCAACTTCAATCATCTACTGCTGAGCAAATTACAGAGCCTTTGCTGTACTTATTTGCCCAATATGGCATCACGCCATTTATGACCACCACCGTCAGCGATTTGCAAGTGGCACTCGGCTTAGTGGCGGCGGGCGAAGGCATTACCTTGGTACCTGCCAGCTTAAAAACGGTACGTACAGAGCAAATAAGCTATCAGCGTCTTATACATGAAAACGTAACCTCACCTATTTATCTGCATACGCTAAAAGACTGTGTTCATCCCAAAATTCCTGACCTATTGAATGCGACTTATCATGTCTACGAGCAGCGCGGCATCACTTACCGACGCCAAAAATTTCAGTCTCAGCTTTAAATTATCTGATATTGACAGAGTATTGTGGTATAAAGAAGCCCCAAAAAATAGTCATTGATAACTCTTGATATTCGCACTTAATTATGCTAACTATTAGGAATGGCTATGCAAAAAATAAGTAATAATAATGTGAACAATCATTCTCTTTAATAAGATTGGTATGCTAAAGTCGATACAAGATAAATCGTTTTAATAATATGTTTTATGAAACGACGCTCTTATGATCATTGGCAAGCTGACACAGGTAAGTGATGATTTGCCGTTTTAACCATTTCGAGGTATTCATGACCACACAACAACTCAATAACCCAAGCGCCACAGGCGACACTATCCCCGCTCAGCAAGAAGGCTTTAGCTGGCGAATCTTTGGTCCCGGTATTTTAATGGCGACTGCTGCTATTGGCGGCTCACATCTGATTTCATCGACACAGGCTGGCGCGTTATATGGCTGGCAGCTGGCGATTATGATTATATTAGCCAACGTCTTTAAGTATCCGTTCTTCCGCTTTGCCACCGATTATGTCTATGATACCGGCGAGAGCTTAATCGCAGGCTATGCCAAACGCTCAAAAGCCTATCTCTGGGTTTATTTTATCCTATCTATTTTATCGGCGGTGATTAGTACCGGTGCCGTGACATTGCTTGCTGCAGTGATATTGGGCTTTATGCTGCCTGCATCTGTAGGACTATCAAGTATTAGCTTAGCTGTCATCATCGTTGCTATATGTTGGTTTTTTCTGATTGCTGGTCATTACAAACTGCTTGACGGCGTGACTAAGTGGATTATGATTGCGCTCGTATCCGCAACCGTGTTAGCGGTAATGATTGCTGCTGGTAAACCGACTGTTATGGTTGCTGATTTTGTCCCTGCCTCTCCTTGGAACTTGGCGACTTTAGGATTTATTGTTGCACTCATGGGTTGGATGCCAGCACCACTTGAGTTCGCTGCCATCACCTCAATGTGGACATCAGCGAAAAGAAAAGCTGACAATACCACTCATCGTCAGGGGTTACTGGATTTTAATGTCGGTTTCTTAGTCTCTGCTATTTTAGCCTTGTTCTTTTTAGCGTTGGGCGTTTTCGTACAATACGGCTCAGGTCAAGAGATTCAAACCGCAGGTGTCGCTTATATTGATCAGCTTATCAATATGTATACCGCCACTATCGGTGAATGGTCAAGACTACTGGTCGCCTTTGTCGCCTTTATGTGTATGTTTGGCACGACAATTACTTGTGCAGACGGTTATGGTCGCGCTAATGCCGAATGCTGGCGCTTGCTAAAAGGTGAAGACGAGATTAACAAAAAGCAAATCGCCTTTTGGACCACCTATGCTATCGGTGGCGGTCTTTTGATTATTAGCTTCTTTGCAGGACAATTAGGCGCTATGCTGAAGTTTGCGATGATATCTGCCTTTATATCCGCGCCTATCTTTGGTTGGTTAAACTACTCGCTAGTGAAAAACCACAAAAAACTATCAGCCGGTATGAACGCCTATTCGATTGCAGGGCTTGTATTCTTAGGTGGCTTTACCTTGTTATTCCTAGCCAGCCTTGTAGGTATCATTGGTTAAAAGTAGCTGTTAGCTAGTCTAGATAATAATAGATTCGATAGAGTAAAAGCCCTTTTAGCCAAACTAAGAGGGCTTTTTTGTGGACAACTATAAAACACTTATAGAAATAATTGTAACCAGATGTAAATATTTAATCGGAAACAATGCAGTGTTTGATGCGTTATGAATACTAATAGACGCAAACCTCTAATTAATGGATAGCATTATCTATAAAATGAATATTATTAATATTATTAATTTATGAGTTTAATTTATATTAATAATTAAATAAAAACCCCGCTTTGCAGCCAAGTATAATTGGGTATAATCAAGCACAACGATTGAATCGTGCATGACAACGACAAGATCCTCCCTCTACGTAAGGAATACGACATGACCCCATCAGCTGGCGCTCGCTTTCGCAGTGCAATGAAACAAAAAAATCATAATAACCAACCGCTACAGATTGCAGGCGCGATTAACGCTTATACCGCTATGATGGCAACCCAAGTCGGTCACCAAGCGCTATATCTCTCTGGTGCTGGCGTGGCAAATGCCTCGTTTGGTTTGCCAGACCTTGGCATGACCAGCCTTGATAATGTCTTAGAAGATGCACGCCGTATTACTGATGCGGTTGATACACCGTTATTAGTCGATATCGACACTGGTTTTGGCGGCGCGTTTAATATCGCCCAAACCATCAAAAAAATGGAAAAAGCCGGCGTGGCAGCGGTACATATCGAAGACCAAGTCGCCCAAAAGCGCTGTGGTCACCGCCCCAATAAAGAAATCGTTAGCATCTCAGAGATGGTTGATCGCTTAAAAGCCGCCCTTGATGCCAAAGTAGATAGTGATTTCGTCGTTATGGCGCGTACGGACGCCTTGTCTGTTGAAGGTCTTGATGCGGCGGTTGAACGTGCTGTTGCGTTTCAAGAAGCGGGCGCTGATATGATTTTTGCCGAAGCATTGACTGATATCGAGATGTACCGTAAGTTTACTGACGTACTTGATATCCCAGTACTGGCAAATATGACCGAGTTTGGTCAGACCGACCTTTATACTACCGAGCAGTTGTATGCGGTAGGTGTCGATATGGTGCTATATCCACTATCTGCATTCCGTGCGATGAACAAAGCCGCATTGAACGTATATCAGCATCTGCTTGATGATGGTACACAAGACAAAGTCGTCGACACCATGCAAACCCGTATGGAGCTCTATGATTTCTTAAACTATCATGAGTTTGAGCAGACTTTAGACAAATTGTTTGCAGATAATAAGTAGTTTTAGCACTTAAAAGCGTTGGTTTTTCTATCAATGAACTTGCCAGCGCAGTATTTGCAGCATCTTTATCTTTTATCCAACACAAGCTACCAACAAAAGGAATTTATCATGGCAGCACAAAAAGAACTCTCAGGCGCAGGTCTTCGTGGTCAAGTAGCGGGCAAGACAGCATTGTCTACCGTTGGAAAATCAGGCTCTGGTCTGACCTATCGCGGTTATGACGTCTCAGAGCTTGCGGACAAATGCATCTTTGAAGAAGTCGCTTATATGTTGCTGTATGGCAACTTGCCGACCCAAAGCGAGCTTGATGCTTATCAAACTAAATTAAAAGGTTTACGTGGTTTACCTCAAGCATTAAAAGATGTCCTTGAGCGTATTCCTGCCAGTGCACACCCAATGGATGTCTTACGTACCGGTTGCTCAATGCTTGGTAACCTTGAAACCGAACTCGATTTTGCCGAAGAAAACGACCAAGCAGACCGTATGCTGGCGGTCTTCCCGTCAATCATTAACTATTGGTATCGCTTTACGCATGATAACGTGCGTATCGAAACCGAAACTGATGATGAGACCATCGGTGGTCACTTCCTGCATCTGCTAAAAGGCGAAAAGCCAAACGAGCTACATACCAAAGTGATGAACGTCTCACTGATTCTTTATGCTGAGCATGAGTTTAACGCCTCAACCTTCACTGCTCGCGTTTGTGCGTCTACCTTATCTGATATCCATTCTTGTATTACCGGTGCGATTGGCTCATTACGTGGTCATTTGCATGGCGGCGCGAACGAGGCAGCAATGGATATGATTGAAGGCTTTAGCTCTCCTGACGAAGCTGAAACTGAGATGATGGCTATGCTGGCACGTAAAGATAAAATCATGGGCTTTGGTCATGCTATCTACAGTGAGTCTGATCCACGTAACGTCGTTATCAAAGGTTGGGCTGAAAAGCTAGCAGCTGACGTTGGTGACGAAGTGCTTTATCCAGTATCAGTACGCTGTGAAGAAGTTATGTGGCGCGAGAAAAAACTGTTCTGCAATGCTGACTTTTTCCATGCCTCAGCCTATCACTTCATGGGCATTCCAACCAAACTGTTCACGCCAATCTTTGTATGCTCGCGCTTAACAGGTTGGGCGGCTCACGTATTTGAGCAGCGTGCTAACAACCGTATCATCCGCCCAAGTGCAGAATATACCGGTGAAGAGTTGCGTTCAGTACCAGAGATAACTGCGCGTTAACCTCTCTTACTCGTTATCGACCATAAACGCTTATGCTCGATAACGGCTTTAACTGCTAAATTTTGAATATATTTAGCAGTTAAAGCTTTTCTTAATAACCTCAATTTTTTTAGCAAAGCCTACTTCTCATATCAGTGATGATTTTGCTAAAAGAATACTTTCTTTTCAACTAACTCAAATTCCAACCAGCCAATAGCCAAAGGTGACTTATGGACAACGCCCTAGTACAGCCGATGAATGAACCATTTAAAAAGCCATTACCTGGCACAGACTTGTATTACTTTGATACCCGTGAAGCGATCGAAAATATCGAAGCTGGCGCGTATGACAAACTACCGTTCTGCTCAAAAGTATTGTGTGAAAACTTGGTACGCCGTTGCCCACCTGAAGACTTAACTGCGGCTTTAGAGCAGCATATCTATGGTAAGCAAGATTTAGATTTTCCTTGGTACCCTGCCCGCGTCGTATGTCATGACATCTTAGGTCAAACCGCGTTTGTTGATTTGGCAGGTTTACGTGATGCCATCGCAGAACAAGGTGGCGACCCTTCTAAAGTAAATCCAATTGTACCAACACAACTGATTGTTGATCATTCACTAGCCGTTGAACACGCAGGCTTTGAAGAAAACGCCTTTGAAAAAAACCGTGCCATCGAAGAGCGCCGTAATGATGACCGTTTTCACTTTATCAACTGGTGTCAGTATGCCTTTGATAACGTCAACGTCGTACCGCCTGGTAACGGCATCATGCATCAAATTAACCTAGAGAAAATGTCGCCGGTTGTGCAAATAGTAAAGAATAAAGCCGGTGAAGAAGTCGCTTTTGCTGATACCTTGGTTGGTACCGATAGCCATACGCCAATGGTTGATGCCTTGGGTGTTATCTCAATCGGTGTTGGCGGGCTTGAAGCTGAAAGCGTCATGCTTGGTAACCCATCGTACATGCGCCTGCCTGATTATGTTGGCGTCAAACTGACTGGTAAATTGCAAAAAGGCATTACCGGCACCGATTTAGTCCTCGCCATGACCGAGTTCTTACGTAATGCTGGTGTGGTATCCACTTATATAGAATTCTTTGGTGAAGGTGCGCGCCAATTAAGTGTTGGTGACCGTGCATCTATCTCAAACATGACGCCAGAATATGGCGCAACCGCGGCGATGTTCTATATTGATGAGCAAACCATCGACTATCTACGCCTAACCGGTCGTAGTGAAGCTCAAATCAAACTGGTTGAGCAATATGCCAAGCAGACAGGTCTATGGGCTGATGGCATGGAAAATGCGGAATACGCGCGGGTGCTTGAGTTTGATTTGTCTGCAGTCGTCCGTAATATGGCAGGTCCTTCACGTCCGCATGCTCGTGTTTCAACCACAGATTTGGTTGCTAAAGGTATCGCCCACGCTCCTGAAGACAAATTACCAGAACCAAAAGATGGCTTGATGCCAGATGGTGCAGTGATTATCGCCGCGATTACCAGCTGCACTAATACTTCTAACCCACGCAACATGGTTGCTGCCGGTCTGGTCGCCCGTAACGCCAATGCCAAAGGCTTATTGCGTAAGCCTTGGGTAAAATCCTCACTCGCACCTGGCTCAAAAACCGTAAAAATGTACCTAGAAGAAGCAGAACTCATGTCTGAGCTACAAGAAATCGGCTTTGATGTGGTTGGTTTTGCTTGTACTACTTGTAATGGTATGAGTGGCGCGCTTGATCCTGATATCGAAAAAGAAATCATCGATAATGATCTGTTTACCACTGCGGTATTATCTGGCAACCGTAACTTTGATGGTCGTATCCACCCGTATGCCAAGCAAGCGTTCTTAGCATCACCGCCGCTCGTTATTGCTTATGCTATCGCCGGTAACATTCGCTTTGATATCGAAAAAGACTCGTTGGGCAAAGACCAAAACGGTAATGACGTTTATCTAAAAGATATCTGGTTCGATGATGACGAAGTTGATGCGATCGTCGCTAAAGCCGTAAAGCCTGAGCAATTCAACGCTGTTTATATCCCGATGTTTGATGAAGCGAAAAAAGATACGGGTAAAGCGCTAAGTCCACTATATAACTGGCGTGAACAGACCACTTATATCCGCCGCCCGCCGTATTGGGAAGGCAAAATGGTAGCGATGAATAAGCTAAAAGGTATGCGTCCATTAGCGGTATTGGGTGACAATATTACTACTGACCATTTATCTCCGTCTAATGCGATTTTGGGTGATTCTGCTGCTGGCGAGTACCTGGATACTATGGGTTTACCAAGCGAGGACTATAACTCTTATGCAACCCATCGCGGTGATCACTTAACCGCTCAGCGTGCGACCTTTGCCAATCCTAAACTATTGAATGAGATGGTACGTGACGAGAAAGGTGAAGTCCTACAAGGTTCGCTTGCTAGGGTTGAGCCAGAAGGTCAAGTTATGCGCATGTGGGAAGCAATTGAGACCTATATGAACCGCGAACAACCGCTGATCATCATCGCAGGAGACGGTTACGGTCAAGGCTCAAGCCGAGACTGGGCTGCCAAGGGTGTACGTTTGGCAGGCGTTGAAGTGGTGGTCGCTGAAGATTTCGAACGTATCCATCGTCAAAACTTAGTCGGTATGGGTGCACTACCTTTGCAGTTTGAAAAAGGTGTCACGCGCAATACACTAAACATAGACGGTACTGAAGTCTTTGATGTTACCGGTGAAGTCTCTGCTGGCGGCATGATGACGCTGGTGATTAATCGTGCTGATGGTAGTAAAACTGAAACCCCTATCATTTGCCGTTTGGATACCGCTGACGAGGTTAAAATGTATAACGCAGGCGGTATGCTACAGCGCTTTGCCAAAGAGTTTATCGATGGCACGTTAGATATTGCGTAGGTGTTAT
>NZ_DATIRM010000145.1:0-5887 GCF_035469765.1 Psychrobacter sp. | reverse complement strand
CAATAGAAAACCCATTAGCAGCAGGTGATTTTTCTGTTGATGTTGATGGCGATGTACGTCCAACTATCAGTGGTGAATACTTTATCGCTAATAACGTTGGTGTTGAACTACTAGCTGCGATCCCATTTCATCATGATTTTACCTTAACTGATTCTTTAAATAATGAGATCACCGGTAGAACTCAACATTTACCACCAACACTTTCATTACAATATCACTTTGACTATGACAATATGCCAATGAACATCAAGCCCTTCGTTGGTGTTGGTGTCAACTATACGACTTTCTTCAAGGAAAAACTTAATCAGCCTGGCGCTGATCTAAAGCTTGACGATAGTGTTGGTATAGCTGGTCATATCGGTCTTGATATCCCATTTGCTGCGACTGAGTCTTTCCGTATTGATGCCCGTTATATGGACATCAAAACTGATGCTACTCTAAATGGTACTGATATTGGCGAAATCGACATTAGCCCTTGGGTTTATGGCGTTGCATTTGTTAAACAGTTCTAATTTAGCAGTATCATAAGCTAAATATAATGAATAAAAAAGCTAGCTGAATTGCTGGCTTTTTTGTGTCTGTCATTTATCTATATTCTGATGAAATAACAGATATAAAAAAGACCATCCGCAGACAGTCTTTTTATTATTCATATTATTTTAAGTAGTCGTAAAACTTATAGCAAAATATGACGAGGATCCGCAAGCAGGGTTGCAACATAGCGCGTAAATACAGCCGCATCAGCACCATTAATTACACGGTGGTCGTATGATAACGACAGTGGCAACATCAAACGCGGCTCAAAAGTTTGCTTTGCAGCATTCCACTTCGGTTGCATAGTGGCTTCTGATGCACCCAAAATACCGACCTGTGGCCAGTTTACCAGTGGCGTAAATGCGGTGCCACCCAAGATACCTTGACTTGATATAGTAAAGCTAGCGCCTTGTAAGTCTTTGGTGCTTAGTTTTTTATCACGGGCTTTGATAGCCAACTCGCCGATTTCAATCGCAATTTTCTTAATGCCTTTTTCGTGAGCATTTTTAATCACTGGCACGATTAAGCCATCATCTGTTGCTACTGCAATACCCATATTCACACTTTTGCGTAAGATAACTTGGGTATTATCATCGCTTAAATGACTATTAAATCGTGGATGCTGAGTCAATGCATAAGCGGTTGCTTTGACGATAAAAGCCAAAATCGTCAGTCCAATACCTTCAGCTTTCATACCACCTTTCAGTTCGCTACGCAGCTGCTCTGTCTCAGTAATATCAGACAAATCAAACTGCGTCACTTGTGGCAAGTAAGTATTGTAATTAAGCTGCGGTATCGATACCTTCTGTAAGCGGGTTAAGTCTTGGGTTTCCGTTTCACCCCAAATCTCAACGTTACTCATATCAGGCAAGCTTGGTAAGCTAGCTCTAGATGCACCGGCTCCAGCAGCTGGCGCGGTTTGTTTGGTCGTTAAGCTTTGTTTGACATGCGCAAATAAATCTTCTTTTAAGATACGCGAATTTAATGCTGAACCCGCTACCGCACTAATATCTACACCCAACTGACGCGCAAGCTTACGGACAGCTGGACCAGCATAGACATCAATCATTTTTTCATTGACTTGTGCTTCGGTCAGCTTATTTTCTGCGCTACTATTGGCACTAGATACAGTGTTAGCAGCTTGTTTAGGCTCAGTGCTTACTTGCTTATCTGCTTTCTGGCTTGAATCAGTTTTTTTATCCGTAGGCGCTGGTTTTGCATCTTGCGACTGCGCGACCGGTGCTTTGGCTTCGCTTGCAGCATCAGCATTATCTGAGCTTTGACCAATGATGACAATAAAGTCTTGACCATTGGCAACCATATCGCCAGTTTGTACCAGTATTTTTTCAACTTTGCCTGCTTGCGGCGCTGGTACTTCAACTGAAGCTTTATCCGACTCAATCAGCAAGATAGACTGATCGGCAGTGACCATATCACCGACACTAACCATAATCTCAGAAACTTGCGCTTCATCGACGCCTAAATCTGGTAGCGCATGAGTGGTTGCTGTTGCTGCTTGTTGAGTAGGCTGAGCGGTATTTAACTCAGCTGACGCCTTATCACTTTGCTCTTCTTTTTGCGTTTCTTCTTGCTCAGCATCACGAGACTTATCTTGAGTGTCAGCAGCAGGTTCTTCTGCACTTTGGCTCTCATCTTGGCTGTCAGTCTCGCTTTCAAGCTCGATTAGCACCATACCTTCACTAACTTGATCACCAATCGCAACGCTGATTTTGGTTACTTTACCAGCAGCAGAGCTTGGCACTTCAACTGACGCTTTATCTGACTCAAGCAAAATAATATTATCGTCTTTTGCGATGACATCACCAACTGCAACCATAATTTCACTGACTTCGGCGCTATCAACACCCAAATCGGGGGCTTTAATTTCCATCCTTGTTCTCCTTGTCTTATGGTTATTATTCTGTGACGTCATCATTATTAAGTAAGGTGGCATCGGCTTTGTCTTCGGCGCGCCCTTCACTGCTTATCTCTTCATCCTCTTCACTAATAAACTCAGGTACCGGACTTGGATTAACATTGTCAGGTGCTGGTGCATCTGGGAAGTGATCATAATAAGGCTGTTGCTGCCATGCAGGTGGCTGATCGGCTTCAATACCAAAGCTTGAAATCGCATCTTTTACCAAGCGCATCTCAACTTCACCTTCATCTGCCAAGCGTTTTAGCGTGGCAACAACGATGTGTGCGGCATCAACGTGGAAGAAGCTACGGAGATTTTCACGAGTATCTGAGCGACCATAGCCATCGGTACCAAGCGTGGTATAAGGACGGTTGTCAGGTAACCAAGCACGGATTTGCTCTGAGTAATTACGCATATAATCTGTTGCGGCAACGACGATACCTTCGTGCGGCGCCAACTGCTCAGTAACCCAAGGTACTATTTCTTCTTCCATCGGATGCAAGCGATTATAATCATCACAAGCCATACCATCACGAGTCAATTCGTTAAAGCTGGTCACACTCCAAACGTTTGAAGTAATATTGAAATCGTCTTTTAGAATTTGTGATGCTTTTTGTACTTCACGTAAGATGACACCAGAACCTAATAACTGAACTTGCGCTGAGCCATTATCTTCTAGTAAATACATACCACGCTTAATGCCTTCCTCTACGCCTTCTGGCATTTCAGGCTGTTCGTAGTTTTCATTCATCAAGGTCAAGTAATAATAAACGCGCTCGCCTTCACCATACATACGGCGCAGACCATCATGCATCACCACTGCCAACTCATAACCAAAGCAAGGATCATAGGTTACGCAGTTTGGTACCACGTTAAATAGAATTTGTGAATGACCATCTTGATGTTGCAAGCCTTCGCCGTTCAATGTTGTACGACCTGCGGTTGCACCGAGTAGGAAACCTTGAGCCTGACAATCGCCTGCCGCCCATGCTAGATCACCAATACGCTGGAAACCGAACATTGAGTAGTAGATATACATCGGAATCATCGGTAACGCATTGACAGAATAACTAGTAGCTAACGCAATCCACGCACTCATTGCGCCCGCTTCATTGATGCCTTCTTCCAACATATGACCATCGAGGGCTTCTTTATAGCCCATCAAGGCTTCACTATCTTCTGGCGTATATTTTTGACCAACTGCCGAGTAAATACCCAACTGGCGGAACATCCCTTCTAGACCAAAAGTACGGGCTTCATCAGGAACGATAGGCACGACGCGATCTTGGATGTCTTTGTTCTTTAGCATCGCTGATAATAGACGCACAAACACCATAGTGGTTGATTGCTCTTTACCGTTACTGCCTTTTAAAACACGATCAAAGATAGACAAATCAGGGATATTTAAAGGAATATGACCACTGCGACGATTTGGCAGATGACCACCCAAGGCTTCACGGCGACCTTTAAGATATTTCATCTCCGCTGAATCTTCTTCAGGGCGATAAAACGGTAGCGTCTCTAATTGCTCATCGGTAAACGGCAAATCAAAACGGTCGCGGAAATACATTAAGGCTTCTTGATCAAGCTTTTTGACCTGATGCGATTTATTCACTGCCTGAGTCTGGGTAGATAGACCATAACCTTTCACGGTTTTGACCAAAATAACCGTTGGTTGACCTTTGGTTTTCATCGCTTCACTAAATGCGGCGTAAACCTTCATAGGATCATGACCACCACGGTTTAAACGTGAGATATCTTCATCGGTCAAGGCATCTGCCATCTCTTTTAATTCAGGGTACTTATTAAAGAAATGCTCGCGAGTAAATTCAGCCGTACGCGCTTCATATAGCTGATACTCGCCATCGACCGTTTCTTGCATACGGTATTTAAGAGCGCCTGAAACATCTTTATCAAGCAGAGTATCCCACTGACCGCCCCAAACAACTTTAATCACCCGCCAGCCTGCGCCGCGGAATACAGATTCTAATTCTTGAATGATTTTACCATTACCACGAACAGGACCATCAAGGCGCTGCAAGTTACAGTTAACCACCCAAATGAGGTTGTCCAATTTTTCACGACCGGCAAGCGAGATAGCACCTAAGCTTTCTGGCTCATCGGTTTCGCCATCGCCTAAGAAGGTCCAAATCTTACGACCTTCTTTTTCAAGCAAACCACGGTTTTCCATATAACGATGGACGTGGGCATGGTAGATCGACATGATAGGACCTAAGCCCATTGAAACCGTTGGGAACTGCCAATAATCAGGCATTAGATACGGGTGCGGATAGCTCGATAAACCTTTACCACCGACTTCACGGCGGAAATTGTCTAGCTGCTCTTCAGTCAAGCGCCCTTCTAAATAAGAACGTGCATAGATACCAGGGGCTGAGTGACCTTGGTAATAAATCATATCACCACCGAAATGATCACTGGCAGCACGGAAAAAGTGGTTAAAACCTGTCTCATAAAGGGTAGCACTTGAAGCGAATGTCGCTAAGTGACCACCCAAATCGTCGTCGTTTTTATTAGCACGCATGACCATTGCCAAAGCATTATAACGAATCAAGGCACGAATTTTGCGCTCGATCGTCAAGTCACCTGGGTACATGGGTTCATCTTCAACGGCGATGGTATTGATATAAGCCGTATCTAAACGGTTAAATGGCAGGCCTTCTTGCACCCCCATATTGTATAAGGCTTTTAATAAGAACTGCGCACGATCTTTATCAGCATGCTTAATCACAGACTCAAAAGCCTGAAGCCATTCCTGCGTTTCGCTGCTATCAGCATCCTTGTAATAATTCATCTTTTTTAATCCTTTTTTATCAGTCATCCCTACATGATGGCAGGGTATTATTAAATCACAGAGTTATACATATTTTCGTAAGCAAACGATTTACCTAATGCCTTCCTTGCAGGATTTTGTCATTCCATTATATATCGTGGGTATTACAAACCAGTTGCGAATAAGCAGTAACTGTACTTTGGCATGGAGGGGGTAAAACAGACATCGCGGTAAAAGTAAACGACAACCGATATGCGACTTTCATCATCAAATGATATTGACTATCCATTATAGGCGTTTATCAACAAATTGTTTATAGCTATAGAGAAATGCCGATATCACAAGTATTTTTAAAATAAATAGTGATTATTTTTTTGAGGTGTTTGGGAGGTTTGTTGGGATTTTTTTGCAATGGATGACAAATATAATATTTAGCAGAAAATATGTATTTGGTCATACTAAAACCACCATTCATCTATTTCCGAAGACTTTTACAAAATTATTTCGTAATATAGTAAGTTAAGTAATATAAACAAATTTTTGATTATATCCATTATTTGTACTTGGATAAATACTTTTAGCAAGTGTCAGTTTATAGAGATAGCAATATGTATCAGACTCAGCGCTTTTCAAAATCAAGAACT
>NZ_DATIRM010000144.1:0-2271 GCF_035469765.1 Psychrobacter sp. | reverse complement strand
GAGCATCAGACCCTTTTTGAGCTAGAGACCATTAGTAAGTTAATGGCTCTCTTAGATATGATTGAAGGGTTAAATCAGCATATCTTGTTGGTCTTAGCCAATCTTAATCGTCACATTGTGCTTGCGGTACGTGACAGACTGCCGGTTATTTTAGAAGAGCGTGGTGAGACAACTTTTAGTCTGCAAATGGTGCGCTTAAACCAAGCGTTAACGGGTCGGCAAGGAGATAAGCTAGCGCGTTATATCCGTCACCATTATCCAGTTGCATTAATTGATGAGTCACAAGATATTAATGGCGAGCAGGCCATTATGATTGAAAATATCTATTTGCCAAAGAGTAAAGGCAAACAGTTGGATAATGACAAGCAATCAATCACTAAGAAATCCAATCATGAGTTTTTACTACTGGTTGGTGACCCAAAGCAAGCTATTTATGGGTTTCGTGGTGGTGATGTGGCCAACTATAACTATATGAAAGCGCAGTTTGACAAAAGCACCGTTTGGACACTCAACACTAATCGTCGCTCCACCCTCAGTGTGATTAGTGCACTAAATTGCTGGTTTGGTATGCCGGCAGCAGCGACTGGTGAAAATAAGCAGGCGCAGCTAGGTACTGGTATTTATTATCAGCATAGCAAAGCCTCAAAAGAGCATAGTGAATTGTCTTGGTTTAAGTATTCAGACATACAAGACAGGTGCTTGGTGACTGAGGTGCTCTCTGCTCAACCAGTGAGCGTATTGCACCTGCCTAATGGCAAAGAGGTAGAGCTTGAATATGATGAGTATGAGATCACTGCGCGTCATATTGCCATTTTTCTCAGCAGTGGTCAGACATTAAAAGGTAAGCTAATTCAGCCCAGTGATATCGGGGTGCTGGCACGTACCAAAAAAGATTTAAAACAGGTTGAAGATGAGCTGGTCAAACTGGGCGTGCCAACCCTAACTACCAGTGATGTCAGTATCTTTGAGACTATCATGGCAGAGGATGTGGCAGCGCTACTCAGTGCCATGCTGTATCCGTATCGCCATGACATGATTAATCGGGTATTGACCGGTCATCTATATGGACTGAGTATTAAAGATATCAAAGCTATGATGACAGATCATGAATCAGGCATTGCCGAAGATAGTAGTACAACGCTAAGCCGCCATTCAAACAGTTCTAATTCACAAAATACCTCAGTTATTGATCATAAAAAAAGCTATCAAGATTTTATTACTTATCTAAAGGAAGGCACACAGCGCTGGCAGCATTTTGGTATTTTATCGGCGCTGCATTACTTGTTAGATAAAAGCCCTATGCAGCCGCAAGGTGTTTGGCAAGCACTGGCGGCTCATTCAGAAGGCGATCGTCATATCATGGACTTGCGTCATGTGATGGATATCTTGGCGCAGTACGGCCTAGGCATGGGTGAACATGAACTACTGGCTTGGTTTAGGCAGCACATAGAGGCAGCACCCAACAGTGACTGGGCTAAACAATATCCACTACCGACAGAGTCTGGCGTGCAGCTGATGACCATTCATAAGTCAAAAGGGCTTGAGTTTCCCATTGTCTATGTACTGGGTATGGGGGATGCAAGTAGGAAGTCAGGTAATAAGGAAGACTATGGATTGTACTTGTATAACGCCCAACAAGCACCTTCAGCGTTAATGCAACAATCTACTGGCAATCAGCGCCGTTTCTCACCATTGCAAGGCTCTGCTACTGTAGAGGACTACTATACTGATATTGAGACAAAAGAGGGTTTTGATGAGCTGCGTCGGCTTGGTTATGTGGCATTTACTCGGGCCATCGAGCAGCTTTATATTGTGCTGCGAGACCCTAGTAATAAGACAGGATTTGAGTTAAAGCCAGTGTTTTATTGGTTTGATTCCCCAGAAGCAAAATTTGAATTGCCTGATAACCTTAAAGGCACGATAGGTATGATTAGAGGGCATAACGTCAATGAGTTCTATGACAATAACTATGCTAAATCAACAGACTTAAACGATAATATCCAGCTTGCCACTACTAAATACACAACAGAGCCTATCGTGTACGCTGCCTTCAAAGATGTAATGAAACAAGATTACTTTTATGGTTGGGCTAAGACCAGTTTTACGGCTTTGGCTCGTCAGCTAGATGAATCCACACAGGCGATGGCTGTGGTGGATGAACGTATGGATGATGCCATAGACATTGATATGACAGCTGCCTCAGGGTTTTCTGTAAGTTCAGCTGAGGATGGAGATAGAGGCTCAGTATTGGTAGCACAATACAATAGCAAT
>NZ_DATIRM010000143.1:0-4920 GCF_035469765.1 Psychrobacter sp. | reverse complement strand
TGTTTTGTATTTTAGCTACACGTTTAATCCTGAATATTAGATGAAGCTTAAAGTCATTGCTTCAATTATTTTTCTAGGCATTCACAGTTTAATTCACTATCGTTTAGGCTTTCAATAAAGAGATTGTTGTTAGCTAATTATTTTACAACTGACAGAAACGGGCGTTACTTTTTATAATAAAGGCGTTACTATAAGCGCAATATCACTGTACACTTTGGGTCGGTTTTGATCCTCGTTTATGCTTTTATCTTATCTTTGAACAATAAAAACGGATTATCTACATGAAGCGTTCTACGTTGTCTCACTCTTTGCTTAATATCATTTTGGTGTTTATCGAATCGGCGCTGACCCTGCTGTTACGTTTAGATCCAGAACTTCGTAAAGCCACTTATCCACTTGCTAAACAAGGTACTGTCGTTGCGCTTAGGTTGTATCTACCGCATGTAGAAATATTCGCCACCTTTAGTACCAAAGGCGTATTATTAGATGACAGGCTACCTATCGGGCGTAGTGAACCTGACGTAGTAATTAATGCTTATAGCCTGCAGGTGATTAATGCTATCACCACTCATGACAGTGAAACGACTGAAAAGCTGCAAATGCGCGGTGAAACGGTACAAGTGCAGCTGGTTAAGCAATTTATCATGCAACTTGGTTTGGGCAGTTTGATTCAAGGCTTAATTAAAAAAATAAAAGGTGGTAAAAGTAAGCCTAGGCCGACTGAAGCTGAAAAGGCAGATAAAAAAGAGAGCTATAAGCTACGGATTAAAGAGCAGCAAATCGAAATTACCACTTTGACCATCAAAAACCGTGAGCTTGAAACTGCTGTCAAAGAACTGCAAAGCAAGCAAAAAACCTTTATGACTACGACAATAATCGCCGCCATCATTGCTATTGCTGCCATCATTGCGCTATTTGTGATGAATTAATGCTTTCTCAATAATATACACTCAGATAGCTTGCTTAAAGTTAAGTATGAGTACTCATATCGTTTGATATGACAGATCGTCTATCAAACGCTTTTTTGTCTTATTGCCTACCATTGTTTTTATCAATCATCGTCATTAATATCACTAACCATTCAACCACACTTTAATCTTGACTAAATTACTCGGGATTGAGTATAATTACCTTATCGTTGCACACATCGGGTAAACCATCTGTTGTTTAATAACGATAAGACACACTTAGTTGATAGATGACTTTGTTTATTAGCAGCATAGCTCTTTATATGTGACTGGCTGCCTTTTAATCATCTGACAAAGCTAAGATCGTTGTTAAATAAACTTATCATTACAAAGTTTGGAGATAACACATGCGTTTGACTACTCGAGGCAGATATGCCGTGACCGCTTTACTAGATTTGGCATTACAAACCAGCCAACAAGACAGTGCGGTGTCTTTATCTGACATTGCTAAGCGACAATCGATTTCTATCTCTTATCTTGAACAGTTATTCTCAAAACTTCGTAAACGTGGTTTGGTTACCAGTATTCGTGGTGCATCTGGCGGTTACTATCTAGCAAAGCCGCTTGATCAGATTGACGTGATGAGTATCATCTCTGCTGTCGATGAATCGGTTAATGCCATGCAGTGCGAAGGACGCGGCGACTGCCAAGGTGGTACAATGTGCCTGACCCATGATTTGTGGTGTGCATTATCAAATCATGTAGAGCAGTACTTGAAAAATATAACATTAGCGCAATTATTAAACATGGAGCACGTGCAGTCTGTATCAGACCGTCAGCACAGCGATGTTCTAAAAGATATTTCTATAAAAGACATTAACACTATTACTTTATCGACCAGCGAGGCAAACCCAGCATGAGCCAACATAACAACCTTATATATTTAGATTATGCCGCCACTACGCCAGTTGCTAAGTCAGTCGCTGCCAAGATGAGCGAATATCTGACGGTAGATGGCATCTTTGGTAACCCAGCATCACGCTCACATGGCTACGGCTGGCAAGCGGAAGAAGCAGTAGAAACGGCTCGTCAGCAAGTTGCTGAAGTCATCAATGCTGATCCTCGCGAAATCGTCTTTACTTCTGGTGCGACAGAATCTGATAACTTAGCCATTAAAGGCGCAGCTCATTTTTATCAGTCTCGCGGTAAGCATATTATTACCAGTAAGATTGAACATAAAGCCGTATTAGATACTTGCCGTGAGCTTGAGCAAGAAGGTTTTGAGATTACCTATCTTGAGCCACAGCCAAGCACTGGTATGATTTTACCAGAGCAAGTGAAAGCTGCTTTACGTGAAGATACGATTCTAGTATCACTCATGATGGTGAATAACGAGCTTGGTACGATTACTGATGTCGCAGCCATTGGTGAAATCACGCGTGAAGCGGGTGTTGTTTTCCATGTTGATAGTGCACAATCTGTCGGTAAAGTACTTATCAATCTTGCAGAGATGAAAATTGACCTAATGAGTTTCTCAGGTCATAAAGCTTATGGTCCTAAAGGTATTGGTGCTCTATTCGTTAGTCGTAAGCCACGTATTCGCCTAAAAGCGGAGCAGCATGGCGGTGGTCATGAGCGCGGCATGCGTTCAGGTACTTTACCGACTCACCAAATCGTTGGTTTGGGCGCAGCATTTGAGTTAGCCAATGAGCGCTATCAAGAAGACCATGCCCATGCGGCAAAATTACGCCAAAAACTGTGGGATGGTCTACAAGATATCGAAGAGATTTATCTAAACGGTGATTTAGAGAATAGTGTACCTAATATTGTAAATATCAGCTTTAACTTTGTTGAAGGCGAATCACTAATGATGTCGCTAAAAGACTTAGCCGTCTCATCAGGTTCAGCTTGTACTTCAGCGACTCTTGAGCCATCTTATGTGCTGCGCGCTATTGGTCGCCCAGACGAGTTGGCACATAGCTCAATCCGCTTTAGTTTCGGGCGTTATACGACTGAAGAAGATATCGATACGGTTATCACCCAGATGCATCAAGCCGTTGATAAATTACGTGCCCTATCGCCACTTTGGGATATGTACCAAGAAGGTGTTGATTTAGATTCAGTAGAATGGTCTGAGCATTGATATTTATCCTAAGATTTATGATGTAAAACAATAATAGCGTGAGCGATATTTTATTCATGAAAAGTATGTTTTGAATATAAAAATATTGCCATAGCCGATGAATCAGACAATTATATATTAAGTGTTTGACCCCAATTATCGATGAGCCAGTAACCCATTAACAACGACAGTCATTAAATGACGGCTCATCATCTAACCAGGAGAAAACCCCATGGCCTATAGTGACCAAGTTATTGATCATTACGAAAATCCACGCAACGTTGGCAATCTTGATAAAAATGCCAAAAACGTCGGCACTGGTATGGTCGGTGCACCAGCCTGTGGTGATGTCATGCGTTTACAAATCCAAGTCGATGATAACGGTATTATCGAAGATGCACGCTTCAAAACTTACGGTTGTGGTTCAGCCATTGCGTCAAGCTCGCTCGTTACTGAGTGGCTAAAAGGCAAAAGCTTGGATCAAGCTGGTGAAATTAAGAATAGTCACATTGCTGAAGAATTAGCATTACCACCAGTAAAAGTGCATTGCTCAGTCCTTGCAGAAGATGCTATCAAAGCGGCTATCAGTGATTATAAAGGCAAGCATACTCCTGCTTAAGCTTAGCCGTCGTTAAAACAACTAGCTATATTAAGTAGTATATAAGCAGTTTAATATATAGTATTTAGCAACTTGTTCTCTGTATAAAAGCGCAAGCTGCTGAAAAGCGGCTAACGCCAAGGAGGTGACAATGACGCTTATGTAATTGTCACCTTTTTATTTATTTCATTACTTATTTTGAATTTTTATCTCTATTATTGATAGTCAATGGGAGTTGGCATGATTGAAATGACAGAACGCGCCGCTCAACATGTGAGTGAGTTTTTGGACAATCGCGGTAAAGGCGAAGGCATACGAGTGGGTATTCGTACGGCAGGATGTTCAGGCTTAGCTTATGTATTAGAGTTCGTCGATATCCCTGACGAAAATGACACCCGTTATGAGAGCCTTGGTGTCAGTATTTTTATTGACCCTAAAAGCTTGGTATATCTCGATGGTTTGTTAATGGATTATGAAAAAGAAGGTCTCAATGAAGGCTTTAAATTCAGCAATCCCAACCAAAAAGGTGAGTGTGGCTGCGGTGAGTCCTTTACGGTATAACCGTTTTTATTAGACAAAATAAAAGCCCTTAAAATAATAAATAAAATAAAGGCAGACGATATGATAGATAGCATATTAGAACCACAGTTTGATAACTTTTTTGCCTTATTTGAGCAGCCTGTGCAGTTTGATATTGTACAAGACAGTTTAGATCAGCGTTTACGTCTTTTGCAAAAACGCTATCATCCTGATAATGTCGCAAAAAATGTAGCTAATACTGCAAAAGCACAGCAGCAGTCTGAGCAAGCGTCCGCACTTATTAATCAGGGCTATCAAACCTTGAGTGCGCCTGATACTCGAGCCAGCTATTTGCTACATATGGCAGGTCAAGCACAAAACCTAGAGCACTCCATCGCAGATTTGGACTTTTTAGAAGATGCTATGGAAATGCGTATGGATTTGGACGACGCTATTGGTGATCAAGACATAGCAACGCTAAAGCAGCTGCATCCACAGATTACAGAACGTCTAACAAAACAGTCAGCAAGCTTTACAAGCGCTTATGAGATTCAAGACTGGCAAACCGCTATTGATTCGACCCAAAAGTTGAAGTTTTTGGTAAAGTTAAATGCTGACGTCGTGACAGCCATTGATGGAATCTCAGCGGCTACACATTTAGATGACGATGATTTATATGTGTAATTGATTCGCTTATTAATAGCCTTATTATTAAATACAATAATAACGGCTAAAATTTATAATGTGTTTCAGAACTTTTAAAAATCTACGCT
>NZ_DATIRM010000142.1:0-2507 GCF_035469765.1 Psychrobacter sp. | reverse complement strand
TGTTGGCAGTTGAAGATAAAGAAACCTGAAGGTTATCAAACCAGATTTGATCATTGGAAACTAGAAGGCGTAGATGATTAAATGATAGCCTAAGTAAAAATATATACAACAAGCATTATCAGCAGTAAACCCTCAACTACCACTAAAAAAATACAAAATAGCCTAAGCAAATAAAATAAAAATATATAGAGACCGCCCCAAAAAAGGCGGTTAAAAAATCATTTATGGCTGAAGCCTAAATGATTTATAAAAATGGTTTAACCAAATTATTAGAGTCAGTGCGAGCATCTAGTACAGTCAAAAAAGTATAAGCACCGATAAATTTTCTACTAATAAACATAAACTCTTTGGGCGGTAGGTTAAATTCAAAAGACTGAATCGCTTGTGTTGCATCATTTGAGAGGCGCGTGTGCAGTTTGCTATTAGCCCAAATATAGTGCTGTTGTTCATCCAAGCAATCAGTTGGTATATAAGGGTTTAATGCAGGATTACTAAAGGGTTCGGTAGCAAGTAAAAAAAGTGAAGCAACGTCTGTACGAACCTTATCGCTCATGCTATCGAAGAATTCGTAACCGGTCATAGCGCGCATCATTATCTGGTGGTCATGATAATAACCTGCACGCAATAAATTATGAGCAATCGTCAATAAGTTATCGTCAAACTGACGAATCGCGCCAAAATCTAGTAATATTAGCTTATCAATCTCATCTTCACTGCTCGCTACACGTACAAGATAATTACCAAAGTTTGGATCTGTCTGCATTTCACCCCAGACAAAAATCTCTTGCATCATTATTTCAATAGCTGCCTGCCCGATAGCACTTCGGCGCTCAAGAGGTAATAATTGAAGTGCATCAGAGACCACACTGATACCCGGCTCATAAGACATACAGAGCAAACGTTTGGTTGAGTAGTTGCGATTGATTTTGGGCACGATATAACGAGGGTCATCAAGCAGGCGTTCATAGAACCGCTCCGTTGTGGCAGCTTCTGCTTCGTAGTCAACTTCATGATGAAGTAAGTCGCGTATCTCTTCAAACCAGGTATCAAGTGCGCGGGTTTGCGGTACGATATTACTAACCTTCAATAAGCGCTTGAATAAAGCCAGATCAGAATTAATCGCATCTGCTACCCCCGGATATTGAATCTTTAATACCACTTGCTCACCAGTTGCTATGACGGTTGCACGATGAACTTGGGCTAGGGAGGCTGTACCAATAGGGACGGGATCAACTTGAAGTTCATGCAACTTATTGCCCAATAACTGACGCAAATTTTTCTCGATTTTTGGCCATGCGAGTGTCGCTGTATCATCATTGAGTGTTTGCAGAGCGCGGGTAATCTCCGGTGGTAATATATGCTCACCATAAATCGCTAGCATTTGACCGATTTTTACCACAGAGCCTTTTAATTTGCCAAGCTCTTCTGCCAAATAATGTGCCTGTTCTTCCATAAAAATCTGATTGCGTGCCGTACGTGCTTCTTTGTTAAGAAACATACCTGACACACTATTACCTGCCCAGCGACGACCTATATTTAATGAGGTTTTGGCAATCGACATGCGGCGATCAAAACCTGAGGTTTTTAGATTATCGATAGATTGCTTATTATTAGAAGATCTAGAGGTATTATTTGCCATAGATATCGTCATTTCATCAAGTTGGTATTGATTTGAGGGTAATATACCGACAGTACAAGGGAGATGTGCTATGAATGTACAGAATTGTATCATATAAAGAAGGTGGGTTATGCAGCTTAGCTAAGCTACGTTATTTACTTTGTAATTTTAAATAAACAATGTGAAAGTTCAGGAGTTTTTTTATTATAGAAAAACAGCTTATCAAAAAAACGACCCAGCATCACGCGAGGTCGAATTTGTAAAAATTACTACTACTACTTATAACAGATTAATTTTAAATAGGTTTTTTTAGATGTTTTCGCGAGCAATCGCATGATGACCGATATCACGGCGATAATGAGCACCATCAAAACTGATCGCTGCCGTCACAGCCAATGCTGCTTGCTGAGCATCTGAGATACTATCTGCTAATGCAGTCACACATAATACGCGCCCGCCGTTAGTGACCACTTCTTTTTCATTGTTTGGCGTATCACTATCAGAACTATCACAGAAAGTGGTACCAGCATGAAAGACTTTTACAGACTGTTGATTGTCGCTATTCAATTCTGGCAAGCCAGCAATGACATCATTCTTTGATGAGGTTTCAGGATAACCTTTTGAAGCAATGACAATACCAAGGGCAGGGCGCGCATCCCATTTGGCTTCTGATGGTAATTTACCTGCCAGCCCTTGCTCGACCAAATCGACCATAGAGGATTGTAAACGCATCAGGATAGGCTGCGTTTCTGGATCACCAAAACGACAGTTAAATTCAATCACAAACGGATCGCCGGCAGCATCAATCATAAGTCCGGCATATAAAAATCCAGTGTAAGGGTGACCGGCAGCTTTCATCGCATCAACGACTGGCTGAATCACTTGTGCC
>NZ_DATIRM010000141.1:0-3316 GCF_035469765.1 Psychrobacter sp. | reverse complement strand
TTTACAGAATTTTAAGAAGTTCATTGCTTTTGGCGGTATGTTTGAATATGCACACACGCGAGAGGAAGTTATTGAACAAGGTATAAGTTTAATTCCTGACGATGAACTCATAATGTGTGCGTTAACGGTGAATTTAAAACCATTTACCAAGCCCGTGCATAATTCGATTCAGCTTTTATGGCAGTGGAATCGTTATGTCCGTAACAGAATGCACGCTTACGTTGATTATCGTGAAGAGAGTTTTTTTAAAGTGAATGATGAAATTGATTGGGAGTATCCTGCACATAAATTTCATCAGCGTCTTGTGGCCACTGCGCGTTTGCCGCTTTGGGATGATAGAGAGGAACTGACAGCAGACGTATATCGCGATAAAAAAGGGCAGCCCAGAGCCAAGCGCTATAACGAAAAGCGTTTAAGATAATTTTCGATAATGACCACGGCTGATAAACTCAATAAAGCCTTTGTCGCGTAACAGTTGTAATTGCTGGCGGATTTTATCTTTGATGTGGTTGTTATTAGGATATTTAAGTTTTAATAAGTCGGCAAATACATAAACTTGATTGAGAGAGAAGTTAGCCTCTAATTTATCGATACATTGCAATACATCTAGCGTCCAGCCGCGTGAAACGATAGATTGCGTGCGTAGAAATAAGGTTTTTTGAAATTGCTCGGTGACATTATCGCGTGGTATAACTTGCTGATTTTTTACCAAAAACACTTTTCCTGATTCGGGCACTTTACGCAAATCAATATTACAGCCAACCCAACCTGCGCGCTTGGCAGTGGCTGATAAAGGCTTACGTTTTATAATCATGTCTGGTTTAAAAAACTGTTTGGGAATAATTAAAAAATTATTTACACTCAATGCTTGAGAATAAGTTAAAAAGAAAAAACTGGGATTATTATCACTGTTGATGCGCTCAATCATAGTGTCATAAGCGCCATCGTTGATAATATTGCTTAACTTCGCCTTTTTACTTTTTAACTCATATTGCTCATTACAATTTGAGCAATAAAAGTCAGCGACTGGTTGATTATTAGCAAATTCAGTCAATGGTTCAGCACTGCAATTAGGGCAGTAGCTGTGATTAGCGACCCAATTCTCACTTAATACACGAATTCTTTGAGGTTCAGATTTATAGTTTGTAGCGAGACTTTGATTGAAATGTAGATTCATAGCCAGTTTTCGTTATTAGAAGAAAGGATTAAAAGTAATAAGAATGGGTACGAGTATTAAGCCATATAATTTGGCGTAAGCACTAAGTTAATTGATAAGCTAAGCAAATACCATTGAAAATCGCACGGTTCAATGCTAAATTCTAGCAAACTTCTGCCTCGCGAGTGACCATGAGCACCCCAACCCCTGAAACACCTCCTGAACGTCCTGATGATAAGCTATCAACTAGCCAAAAAGATATGGCTGACGAGCATGTCGATATAGCTCAACCGCATTCAAAACCAGTAGTAGACGAGGCTATAGCAGAGAAAGTGCCACCGACAGATGTTTCTCTTATCAATGGTGACAATAAACCGCGCCATTATAAGGCTGATAACCCTTCGTTCTTTATGCAGCGTGGTTATCAAGTATTATTGGTGCTTGGCTTAATTGCCGCATTTTTCTTAGTGATGGTTTATCAGACCTTATTTGGTCGGATTGAGCAGCCGAAGCAGATGGTCACGATTGAGGCAGGTCAGAGCTATTACGGTTTGCTACCGCAGTGGCAGCAGCAAATACCGCTATTTTCTGCCACGATAGCCAAGCTTTATATAAAAACACAAGTCGATGTTCCATTACACGCAGGTATTTACCAATTACCAGAAAACCCTACTTTTGCTGAAACGCTGCACGTGCTTGGGCAAGGAGTAAAAGCGGCAATGGTAAAGGTGCAAATTATCGAAGGTAAAACGTCAAAAGATTTGTATCAGGCATTACGGGATAATAAAGGCATCAAAAAAGAAGTGCTGACCGCTGATAGTACGAATGCCAGCATTGCAGAAGCGTTAGATTTGGTTGGTATCTTGCCGGATACAGTGGTCAATAGTAGTGACCCTATCGTCAATCATAATCTTGAAGGCTGGTTTACGCCTGATACTTATTATTATGGCGAAGGCACCAGTGATAAGCAGGTATTGACTGATTTGTATAAACGCCAGCAGCAAGCATTAACCAAAGCATGGGAGAATCGCGCACCAAATCTGCCTTATAAGACCCCTTATGAAGCGCTGGTGATGGCATCGATTATCGAAAAAGAAACCAGCGTGGCAGAAGAGCGTCCTTTGGTATCGGCAGTATTCAATAACCGTTTAAACAAAGGTATGCGTATGCAAACTGATCCAACCATCATTTATGGTATGGGTAGCCGTTATGAAGGCAATATTCGCCGCAAAGACATCGATGAAAAGACATCTTATAATACTTATCAAATTGATGGTTTACCGCCGACGCCTATTGCGCTACCGTCAGCTGCTTCTATCGAAGCAACCTTACATCCTGCCGATAGCGAAGCATTATATTTCGTCGCGACGGGTACTGGCGGGCACATATTCACCAATAGTTTGAATGAGCATAACCAAGCGGTAAGAGACTATCTCAGTGTTATGCGTGAGAAGAAAGCTCAAACGCCGCCACCATAAACCACGTTTTATATTTCTTTATACACCCATCATTTCGTGAGCGTTATGTCATTAATGGCAACGCTCCTCAATGGCATAAGGTCATATCATGTCAGTATCCATACAAGCGCCGTTTTCTCAAACCACCACTACGCCAATTCAAGGACGTTTTATTAGTTTTGAGGGTACTGAAGGCGTCGGAAAAACCACGGCGATTGAGCAATTATGCGCACGTTTGCAGGCAAATGGCATTGACTATTTGCGTACCCGTGAACCAGGTGGTAGTCCATTTGCTGAGCGTTTGCGTGAGATATTGCTAGATCCTAATACCACTATCAATGATGATACGGAATTGCTATTAATGTTTGCTGCCCGCTGTGATCATATGCAGCAAGTCATCTTGCCAGCGCTGCAACGTGGTACATGGGTCATATGTGACCGCTTTACCGATTCGACGGTTGCGTATCAAGGCTTTGGGCGTGCAGATGGCGACGCTACTGTACGCCGTAAAATCGACACGCTTATCGAGCAGTTTGTTGTACAACTACCTGAGCTGACGCTGTGGCTAGACTTACCCGTATTAGAAGGTATGGCGCGCGCCAATAAGCGTAGTGCCGCTGACCGCTTTGAGCAGCAGGCAACAGAGTTTTTCACTAGAGTCCATCAAGGGTTTAGTGTTCTTGCCAGCGAGCAGCCTGAACGC
>NZ_DATIRM010000140.1:0-13701 GCF_035469765.1 Psychrobacter sp. | reverse complement strand
AATAGTACTGACTTTTATGGAAAAAGCCTTCTGTAATGGCTCTGTTAGATTAGCGGTAGCCGTCATAGCAGAAAACCCTATTATGAGCATCAAGATAGAAAATATCATTTTTTGCATGGCATTCTCCATGAAATATGACGTTTTAAATGATATATTCATTAAATCATATATAAACTACCACTTTACTGCATAATTGTGTTAATCAGGTTTATTGAAAAAATAGTTTACACAGCACCATTATAAACCTTGATGAGTTATGGGTACTATTGGTGAGTACTGTTAATAAGTAAATGCGCCTTTAACGCCATATTTATTTTGGATTGACTTACATAAGCTATGATAAGGATATTGTTATGATGCCGTTATCTCGTTTTAATATTTCTCAGTCTTATCTTTATAAGCTATCAACTGCGGCGGGTTTTGCTTCGATATTGGCAATCACCGGGTGCCAATCCTCTGCTGAGTCCAGCGCGACCGTTCCTAATCAATCGACCGGTAACGCATCTGTACCTGTGGTCTCTGACATGAGTCAGCAAACTCTCAGACAGCAAGCAATGCGTATCCAGCGCGCCCTTGCTAATAATGACTTCTTTAGAATCACTAATGATATCCACCCAACGCGCGGCGTCCGTTTTTCGATGTATGCCTACGTGCGTCCTGAAGCGGATAAGGTCTTTAGCCGTGAACAATATGCTCAATATCTACAACAGTCGAAGATTCGTTTTACTTGGGGTGAAAAAGACGGTACTGGCGACCTGCTAGTAACTCCCTTGCCAGAATATCTAAATACTTGGGTTGCTGCTAAAAAATATAATAATAGCGCTATTAGCATCAATGAGTTCCATCAAACTGGTGGTATGATTAATAACTTAAGAGATATCTATCCGAACTCAGATGTTGTTGAATTTCATTATAAAGGGTCTGAGGAATATGATGGTATGGACTGGCGTATAATGCGCTTGGTATTTGATGACTATCAAGGTAAGCGCTATTTGGTGGCCATTATTAATGATAGATGGACAGTATAAATACATTGTAAGCATATGATTTATTAGGAATATTTTATATAAAAAGGGCAATGCATCGTATGTGATGCACTGCCCTTTTTGTTGATTCTCATTAACTACTTCACATCGGCGTCTGACGAAAAAATTTCACCATAATCTCATAAACATCAGGATAAGCATCTACCAATTTCTGCGGTGTCTCAAAGAATACTTCACTGAGCACAGCAAAGAACTCCGCTGAATTGGTCGCTCCATAACGATCGAGTCCTGACTTGCGATGGGTCTGAAAATCTTCAAAATCTCGGCTCATAATCTCAGTCCAACGAGCAGGATCTATATCAGGTTGCAGCGGCGGAAAACCATTGGCGCTGCCGTTTAGCATATCAATCTTATGGACAAACTCGTGAATGACCACATTATGCCCATCACGCTCGCCAGAATGCTTAGCGTCCTTCCATGACAATATGACAGGACCGCGCTGCCACGCTTCACCGCTACGATGTTGAGTGCCCTCATGGACGATGCCGAATTCATCTACGGTGGTGGTTTCGCTTTTGTATGAACCAGGATAAATGATCACCGATGACCAGCCAGCGTACCATTCAAGACTTAAGTTTAAGATAGGTAGACAGGCTTGTAAGGCAATAGACTGCCTAACTGTGTCTGTAATCTCAAAACCTTGAGCGCCGTTAATAGATTTGTCAGCCAAAAACAATGTCGCCAGCTCAAACAGGCGATTCATTTCGTCCTCATTTAGTCTATCTAGTATCACAATTCTCTATGCGGCTTGCACCCAGTCGCCATGGGTAAAATCGCTGTTATCCAATATACGCTGCTCACGCCAGTCTTTTATCATACTAAACATATTTGGTTTTCCTTAGTATTCGCATTTAACAGCACTTCTATATATATAAACAGTATATTAGCCATAATCAACACCACAGTTATTTCAAATCTTTAAGCTACGTCTATACGGCACCTTGACTCTGGTAAATTTAAAATATTAAACACTTATTGTGCATTCGCTTATAGACACGGTATAGTGAATATAAGACACAGGCTATATATTGGACGTATTGCCATACCAGACTGCCTATTATAGTCAGCTTACTTATCATAACAATAACTTTACCAAGGACGCGTGAGGTATTTATGAATAAAGAAACGACTCAGTCCCAAGCCCAGAATCAGACATCAACAGCTAGTAAACCTGCTACTAAGACCAGCTCCTCAAACACTACAAAAGTGGCGGCAAAATCTACAGAAAAGCCGCAATGCTTCGATGAATTAAAAATCAGTAAAGACCAGTATCGTCCAGTAGCACAGACAGTTGGCGACTGGCTAGATAATATCAATAGTGATGCTCTTAGCCATCTTAATGAGCAAGCAGAGAACATATTTTACCGAAAAGGCGTCACCTTTACCGTCTATAGTGATGCTGAAAACATCGAGCGTATGATACCGTTTGATATCATCCCGCGTATCATTGCGGCAAGTGAGTGGCAACAGATTGAGGCTGGTTGTAAGCAGCGTATCACCGCTTTAAATGCCTTTTTGCATGACATTTACCACGATCAAGCCATCATGAAGGCAGGTGTCGTTCCTGCCAGCTACGTCTATGCTAGCGGCTGTTATGAACCATGGATGATGGGTATTGAGCTTGACAAGCCTATCTACTCCCATATTAGTGGTATTGACCTTATTCGTGATGAAAGCGGTCGATTTTGTGTATTGGAAGATAATCTACGCACACCCTCTGGCGTCTCTTATATGCTCGAGAGTCGTAATATATCAGAGACGCTACTGTCTGACTTATTTGCTCACACCCCTATTTTAGATGTCAGTGACTATCCAAAGCGTCTCAAAGCCTGTCTTGCCAGCTCAACCAGCAAATATGACCCACAGATTGCCATCTTAACCCCAGGTCGCTTTAACAGTGCCTCTAATGAGCATGCTTTTCTAGCCCATGAGATGACTGTGCCCTTGGTGCATGGTTATGATTTGGTGGTTGAAGACAGTAAGGTCTATATGCAAGGTATTCGCGGCAAAGTACAAGTTGATATCATCTATCGCCGTATTGATGACCCATATATTGACCCGTTAGCTTTCCGCTCGGACTCTATCTTGGGCGTATCTGGACTTATGAGCGCTTACCGTGCAGGCAATGTGGTTATCGTCAATGCACCTGGTACTGGTGTTGCTGACGACAAGAGTCTATATCCATTTGTACCGGATATGATTGAATTTTATTTAGGTGAAAAGCCTATTTTGCCTAATATTCAAACCTATCAGTGCCGCAAGCCTGATGAGCTGCAGTATGTACTGGATAATCTAGATAAACTCGTGGTAAAAGAGACCCAAGGTTCTGGTGGCTACGGGATGCTCATTGGTCCGACCTCAACCAAGCAAGAGATTGAAGATTACCGCAAACGTTTGCTTGCAAACCCAATAGGCTTTATCGCCCAGCCGACGATCTCCCTGTCCACTAACCCTACTGCCGTCAATGATGGTATCGCGCCGCGTCATATTGACTTACGTCCCTTTATCTTAAGTCATGGTGATGGCACAGTAGATATCGTGCCTGGCGGCTTAACCCGCGTGGCGATGGTTGAAGGCTCCCTAGTCGTCAACTCATCACAAGGTGGTGGCATCAAAGACACTTGGGTGATTGATGACAGTAATTTAACAGCCTCGGACAATCAGCCTACTGACAAGTCTAACCGCTCATCACTAGACACTAATACTAACGGTCATGCCAACTATCATGATCGTGTACAGCCTCTAGAGGCCGGCTATGAAGATATAGATGATGCACCGATGATACTACTACTGTCCACAGCCAGCCATCTGATTTGGTTAGGTAGATACAGTGAGCGGCTCTATTATTATGACGATGTTATGAAGCAGCTGATCAAAGGCGACCTCAAAAAAACACAGATACAGCATTTAATTGGTCATCTAGGCTTTACTGCTGATGCCAACGAATCATTAAAGACGATGAAAGCGCAAATGATGACGGACTTGGCGCAAAACATCATTCCCAACGTGATTCAATCCATTGAGACCAATGTTCAAGAAGCGAAGGGTGTTATCGGTAAAGACACGGCTGAGCTGTATAATTTAATCAAACGACTCTCAAGCGCAGGCACTTATCGGGCAGCTACCTTACAGTTATATGCCTGCAATGCTGCCATGGCACAAGAGCATGCAACGGTCATTTGCTTTTGGCAATTGGGACGACACTTTGAGCGCTTAGAGCGCGCTGTGTTGTTAAATGAGGATTCAATGGCAGCAAGTCTTGAATTTAAGCACTGGATTAACAAGCTACCAGAGAACACGCGCTGGCGTGAGCTGATACGCTTAACCAATCAGATGATCAGATCAAAGCAATTTAGTGACTTTACGCTCATCAGCCAAGAGTTCAATATCATACTTAGGCAAGGCGTCTAGTGTAGCGCTAGATCATAAGCATATCGTTATGAATACAAAACATTAGACTAGATAATAGGATAATACTATGAAACTTCAGATCAGCCATCAAACTAACTATTACTATGACGAATTGGCGCAGCGCAGCGTACAGTATATTCGCATGACCCCAATGCAAATGCCGCACCAAATCATTCATAAATGGGATGTCATGCTCCCAAAAGTAGCGACTAATCAAAAGGATGGCTTTGGTAATGATTGGCTCACCCTAAGCCGTAACGAGGCACATAATAACTTACAAATGCAAGCGTCAGGTATCGTCGAGATCGATACAGAGACCAAACGCTTAGAGGATATGGATAATGTCCCCTACCTGCTATTTACAGTACAAACCCCATTGACCAAATGCTCACAAGAGATGCGCGAATTTGCAGCGCCTTATCTAAAAACCCCTACCCATGACAGCCTAAAGGCGATGGCCGCTGAGCTGTTAACCAAGATGCCTTTTATACCAGATATGACCCATGTTGGTACGACGGCAGCCGAAGCATTTGAGATTGGTGCTGGCGTATGCCAAGACCATACTCATGTGTTTTTAGGTTGTTGCCGAGATCAGCACATCCCAGCGCGTTATGTGTCCGGATATCTCTATGATGACACTGAGAATCATATGGCCAGTCATGCTTGGGCTGAGGTCTGGCTAGACGGCTACTGGTATACCTTTGATGTCTCAAATCAGTTATTTCAGCCAAGCTCTCATGTATATGTGGCGATTGGTCGCGATTATTTAGATGCGGCTCCTGTGCGCGGCGTACGTATGGGCGGCGGTTACGAAAATCTTTACAGTCAAGTGCTGGTCACAAAGTTATCATAGCGCCCGCTATTTTTTATTACGTTTATTCATCAAGGGTATTTTATGACTTATTGTGCTGCCATTCGTCTCAAAGAAGGGATGATTTTTGCCAGTGACACTCGTACCAATGCAGGTGTTGATCACATATCGACATTTAGAAAATTGTATGAATACGGTATTGAAGGCGAGCGCTTTATAGTGCTACAAACAGCCGGTAGCCTAGCGACTTCGCAAGCTGTCTTTAACAAGCTACAAAACGATATTGACCAGCACCTTGAAAGTAATCTCAATACGGTAGCGACGTTGTTTGATGCTGCGCAAATGGTTGGTGAATGTATGCGTGAAAAGATGAACCATGCAAAAGCGGTCGCTAATGCTGATGCCGATGGTTCGTTTACTAGCTCGTTCATGCTTGGCGGTCAAATCAAAGGTCAGCCACCTGAGCTATACATGATCTATCCTGAAGGCAATTGTATCAAAGCCACAGAAGACACCCCCTTCTTTCAATTGGGTGAGAGCAAATATGGCAAACCTATTTTGGATCGTTCTGTCAGCTATAACACTGATGTGAAACACGCGGCACGTGCGTTGATGCTGTCATTTGATTCCACGATTCACTCGAACCTATCAGTAGGCATGCCGATAGATTTTGTGCTTTATAAAAATGACAGTTTAACCCTGCCCAAAGGTCGCCGTATCGATGAGCATGATGAGTACTTTAATACTATTCGTCATCAATGGTCAGAGGCGTTACGTCGCACTTTAGTTGAATTACCTCAATGCCCTGATGATTATTGGGGATAGGCCTTTCCTCACTATCAAACCCAATTTGAAGACTTGTCATTACACCAATAAAAACGGTGCTGTACGACTGTCTTCTGATTGGGCGACGTCATCCGGAGTGCCTTGAGCCACAATCAACCCACCCTCCTCGCCAGCTCCTGGCCCGATATCAATAACCCAATCACTATTGCTAGCCACTTGCATATCATGCTCAACCATAATGACGGTGTTACCAGCATCGACGAGACCATTCAGCTGTGCCATTAGCATAGACACATCGGCAGGATGTAGGCCTGTGGTTGGTTCATCTAATATGTAAAGTGTGTCGCCTCGTTGTGTGCGTTGAAGTTCGGTTGCAAGTTTGATACGTTGTGCCTCGCCGCCCGATAGCTCGGTAGCTGGCTGACCCAGACGTAAGTAGCCAAGTCCAACTTGTAGCAATGCTTGTAATGCACGCAAAATAGGCGCTTCATCGACAAAAAACTCGTGAGCCGCTTCAACCGTTAAGCTCAGTACTTCAGCGATGTTTTTATCTCGATAAGTGATTGCCAACGTTTCATCATCATAGCGTTGGCCATGACAAACCTGACAGGGGGCATAGACGCTTGGCAGAAACAACAGCTCAACACTAACAAACCCCAAGCCTTCACAATTTGGGCAGCGTCCCTTGGTGGTATTAAATGAGAAGCGACCAGCATCATAGCCGCATGCTTTCGCTTGCTTGGTTGCCGCAAACAGCTTACGCACGTCATCAAACAATCCAGTATACGTTGCCAGATTCGAGCGCGGTGTACGTCCGATCGCTTTTTGATTGATATTAATAAGCCGGCGTATATGCTCCATACCAGCAACAATCTCACCGCCTGTTACCGCCTCAAGCTCTTGTTCAAGCAAATCTGCCTCACCTACGGGTGCGTCCGCGACCATTTTTTGCCCCAATGCCTCATTGATGAGCTCAACCAACGCTTGACTGACGAGACTTGACTTGCCCGAACCTGAGACGCCTGTGACACTCGTCATAACCCCAAGCGGAAACTCAACGTCTAGTCCTGTTATATTGTTTCGCTCAATGTTTGCAAGTTTGAGCCATGTTGTTGGCTGCCTTGTGCTAGGTTTTGACTGCGTATTAGATGTCGTGTTGGCAAAGAGATATTGACCAGTATGCGACTGCGCAACGTCACGCAGTCCATCTACAGGTCCGCTATAGACAATCTCACCACCATGCGTGCCAGCTTTTGGCCCGACATCGACCACCCAATCCGCATGCCTAATTACGCTAACGTCATGCTCAACGACAAACACGGAGTTACCAGACGCGATTAGCTCATCCAGCGCTCCTAATAGTGCTTGAGTATCGGCAGGGTGTAGGCCTGCCGATGGCTCATCAAGCACATAGACCACACCAAAAAGCTGCGAGCGAATCTGGGTTGCCAGTCGTAGTCGCTGTAGCTCACCAGGAGATAGTGTTGGTGTTGTACGCTCAAGCGATAGATAGCCCAAACCAAGTCTTGTCAGTGCTTCAACACGAGAGAGAATATCGCTGGCAATACGCTGGGCAACGATGGCTTTTTCGCGGTTTGGCGTTTCATCGGCTACCTTAGTACGAGCTGTTTTCTCTAGTTTTAGCGCCATTTCCGTTAATGTTAGCTGTGACAGCTCACCGATATCCAATCCTGCAAATTTGACTAACAGCGACTCTTTTTTTAGTTTTTTGCCGTGACACTCTGGACACTCAGATATCTGCATGAACTGCGAGACACGTTTTTTGGTACGCGGGCTTTGGGTGGTAGCAAAAGAGTGCAAAATGAAGTTTTTGGCACTGGTGAAAGTGCCCATGTAGTTTGGCTTCTCACCTTCCTCGATCGCCACGCGCGTTTGCTCAATATTGTATTCAGGATAGACAGGCACCGTTGGTGTGTCATCAGTAAACAAAATCCAGTCGCGTGTCTTTTTCGGTAGTGTGTGCCAAGGCTTGTCAATATCATAGCCCAGTGTGGTCAATATACGACTGAGGTTTTGACCTTGCCACGCTGGTGGCCATGCAACAATCGCACGCTCGCGTATGGTCTTAGTGTTATTTGGAACCAGTAATTCTTCGGTAACTTCAAACACGCGGCCAATACCTGAGCAAGTCGGACAAGCACCGTCTGGTGTATTGGGAGAAAACGCATCGGCATACAGCATTTCTTGATCTGCTGGATACTCTCCTGCTCGTGAGTACAGCATACGCAGACCATTAGATATCGTCGTCACACTGCCCACGGAAGATCGTACTGAAGGCGTGCCTCGTTGCTGCTGTAGGGCAACTGCTGGTGGTAACCCTTCTATAGTATCGACGTCCGGTTCATCGACCTGATCAATGAGTCGTCTAGCATAAGGCGATACCGAATCAAGATAGCGGCGTTGTGACTCGGCAAACAATGTACCAAATGCCAATGATGATTTTCCTGAACCGGATATGCCTGTAAAGACCACCAGCGCATTGCGAGGTAAATCAACATCGACGTTCTTTAAATTATGAACGCGCGCACCTCTGACCTGAATATTTTCTTGGTCAGGGTTATATAGAGCATTTTTCACTGTGTTAGTCTTCTTTACCGTTTCTTCTAATTTTTTTGGGTTCGCCATAACGCTACCGTTCCTATTGAGTCGTTGTTTATTCCTAACGTGTCTGTTTGTTTTTATACAATTGGCAGAAATGTTAACACGTACTCGTGAAAGGCCATGGCTAGGCTTACGTATCAATAGCATAGATAGACAAAAAGATAACTTAAGTCATCTGGTGCTTAATAATAAAAAACCCACATCGATGCGGGTTTTTTTATAGCAATAAATCAATCTTATGGTAGTAATAATTTAACTATTTATGACACCACCAACCGCATCAACTGCGTGCTGATATAACCGCCAAACGTACCAACGGCATAGCCCAAAATACCCAAAAACACGCAGACGGGTGCAAGCGATGGATGAAAGGCTGTCGCAACGATAGGTGCTGATGAAGCACCGCCCGTATTAGCATTCGAGCCGACCGCTAAAAAGAAAAATGGCGCACGAATGATTCTGGCAAAAATAAATATCAATACCACATGGATACTCATCCAGAGCAAACCAATCAGCAGTAATCGCCATTGTGAGACGATACCTGCTAGATTGATTTGCATGCCAATAGCAGCAATCAGTATAAAAATAAATACCGTACCGATTTTGGACGCACCAACATGGTCGAGTCTGCGAATATTAGTGAAAGAAAATATGACACCTATGATAGTAATAATCACTACCATCCAAAAGAACGCGCTGGCAAAGCTATACTGTACCGCCCAGCTATAAGGCGCAAAAAAACCTGCAATCTGCCCACCAATAAAATGAGCCACTCCGACCATAGCAAAGCACAAACCAAACATCACCATCAAATCATTAAGCGTGGCTGGACGGGCATTATCACGCTCATAGCTTTCAACGGCTTTGATGACCTTATCAATACTACTGCTATCTGCTCGTAAAAACTTATCAATCTTAGCACTGTGTTTGGCCATGATTAAGATGGCCAGTAGCCATAATGAGGCATTGGTAGTATCGACCAAAATCATCATGCCAAACAAGTCATCACTGACGCCAAACAGCTCTTTCATTGCTGCTTGGTTGGCAGCACCACCGATCCAACTACCCGCCACCGCTGAAAAGCCGCGCCATAGCGTGTCATCAGTAAACATCTCAGGCGACACCCATTTAGCGATGCCCAAGCTGATAGGACCACTAATAACAATAGCCACACTAGCCGCAAAAAACATAGCAATCGCTTTCCAGCCTAAACCTAATATTTTTGGTACATCCATTGACAGGGTCATCAATAATAAACTTGCTGGTAACAGATAAGTCGCGGTAAAACCATAAATCTGCGAACCAATACCATCAGCAAAGACGCCTAAACTGTTTAGCGTCGCAGGTATAAAGCAGCACAGCACGATACCCGGCAATACCGCATAAAAGCGTTGCCAAAATTTACCAGGCAATGCTTGAGTATAAAACACCAAACCGATGATCGCCATAATGATGCCAAACGCTAATGGCAAGCTTTCAATAGCTAAATGAGAAATATCAGGCATCAAACGGCTCCGAAGGACTCGATAAGTAAAAGTTTGTCAGTATAGACAAGGCTAAAAAGACGTGCAAGCAACTATCGAGTACAAAGCTTAATTTTAAACTGTTTGGATAAGTTGGATTTTATTAAATACCTGCATATACTTGGGTAATATCTCTACGTGACAGTAAATATCAAACCATCAAACACAAAAAAGCCAGATAACAAGTATCTGGCTTTTTCTGCAATATCTTTAGACGATTAAGGCATGATTATCAAAAATCATTCATCGTTTAAAATAAGACTATTACGAGTTGTTACCACGGTTGCCGCCAGTTGGACGACCTTGACCACGGCTGTCTGAACGACCTGCTGGGCGACCTTGGCTGCCACTTGGACGACCACGACCCGTTGCAGCACGCTCACCACGTGGAACACCAGTGCTATCGCCGCGACTAGGAGCACCAGTACGCTTACCTTGGTAAGGCTTGCCACCTGAACGCTCATTTGGCTTGCCTGACGCGTCACGTGGCTTACCTTGATAACCGCTGTCATTGCTTGCGCGTTGACCAGTAGCGTTGCTGCTATCACCTGATGGACGACCACGGCCTTGACCACTAGGTTTACCAGCACCAGAACCAGCATAACCACCCGCTGAACGACCACGACCTTGACCATTACCGCCGCCGTTTGAACGACCACGGCCACGACCGCGACCATTACCTTTGTTTTCGCTAGGTACGTACGTTTTCTTAGGCTCCATGCCTTCGATAACAGATACTTCCATTTTACGATCTAAATAACGATTGATAGCGTTAAGCTGTGGACGATCATCCATGCTACATAAGCTGATAGCAACACCAGTACGACCGGCACGGCCACAACGACCGATACGATGGACGTAATCTTCCGTTTGACGCGGTAAGTCATAGTTAATAACGTGCGATAGTGCTGGAACGTCTAGACCACGAGCAGCAACGTCAGTGGCAACTAGAATTTTGCATTTACCATTACGCAAGTCTTGAACAATGCGGTTACGCTTGCTTTGTGGCAAATCGCCATGTAGGAAGCTTGCTTTATGACCTTGTTCTTGTAGCTGTTTGGCTAATTTTTCAGTGCTACGTTTGGTAGCAGCAAAGATAATGATTTGCTCCATATCTTTGTGACAAACGATTTTGTCAAGCAAACGGTTTTTGTGTTCAAAATCATCACAGTAATACACTTTTTCTTCGATGTGTGCTGATTCAACTTTGATTGATACACGCTCAGGGTTTTTGGTGAAGCTTGCCGCGATTTTGCCGACAGGACCGTCCCAAGTTGCTGAACACATAATCGTTTGACGATCAATTGGTGCTGCACGTAGGATGTCGCTGATATCGTCAGCAAAACCCATGTCTAGCATACGGTCAGCTTCATCAAGTACCAAGATTTCAAGGCTTGATAAGTCGACGCGGCCCGCATTGATATGGTCAAGTAAACGACCAGGAGTTGCAACAATTACTTGTACGCCTTTTTTCAAAGCAGTAATCTGACCGTTGTATGGTGCGCCGCCCACTAAAGGCACGCAGAATAGACCGCGCATATCTTTAGAATAGGTACGCACACTTTCATGTACTTGCTGAGCAAGCTCACGCGTTGGCGTTAGGATAAGTGCTTTGGTTAATTTGTCGAAGCTAGTAGCACGGCTTAAGCGATCAAGTACTGGGATTACGAATGCAGCTGTTTTACCACTACCTGTTTGCGCAGACAATAAAAGGTCACGACCTTGTAGAGCAAAAGGAATCGCTTCTGCTTGAATAGGTGTTGGATGGGTGTAACCACTACGCTCAAGCGCAGTAAGAATCGGCTTAGCAATACCAAGATCGGTAAAGGTGACTTTATTTTCGTCAGTAGTAGCCGCTTCATTATTAGTATCGGTATTTGCAGCAGTATTTGGAGTGTCAGTGCTTTCGATAATGCCGTTTTCAGCAGCGATTGCAGATAAGATGTCAGTCATGAGTATCCTTGGTAAGTATAAGCTGCTGTAAATTCAGCAAGCTTGATGCATACCACTGATAACCGTTCACCACGCTACCCATATAATCTGATTATCAAAATAATGATAATTACATGCCAAACCCAGAAGGCTTGTCAAAATTATATAAAGGCGTTCGTGCTGTCTGACGTATTTTGGTGGTAGTGCCGAGTGTCTCATCCTTGTCTGTTAAAAACTCAATATCAATGCTTTGTCCAAAGCAGATAAAGGTAAGTAACAACCAATCTAGCCCCTACAAGGGTCAGTAGATAAGATATGAGTCAAAAATAATAAAATTATTTAAGTACACAAAATCATCGGCAACAATTACTTTCGGTCATCCTAGACCCAAAATCGCAGGCGATGTTATCAATCTCATAATTCACATTAGACTATGCTAACGTGGGGACGCAGTATAGCACAACAAAATTAAAAACAGTAGCTATTTTCATAGAAATTATAAGGAATTTATAAAAATCATATTATCAACTGTTATTAAGGGCTATATGGCGAATATTATCAGCGCTTTTCTATTAAGGGAAAAGTGCGCGAATGTTTTAATATTAACGTGAGATTTTGACGTCAGTGACATAGGTTGGCATTTGCCATGCGCCGCCCATTTCAATCATACGGCACAGACCTGTCGTGCTCTCGTGACTTTTCTCAAAATCTTTACCGGTCCATAGCCATTCAGTTTTGGAGAGACAGTCACCAATACCACGACCCTTTTGGATAGAAGTTATTTGACCTTTATCATAGTCCGTCGCATTAGTCGTGACCAGCTTTGGGTCATAAGGTTTGGTGTCATTGATCACCCAGGCGCCAGTGCCCGCATTGTAAGCAGCTGCCCAACAATTATGCTGTACCAACAGCTGTTTGCTATTTAAGCGACTGATACGCCATGGCGATTTATCAGACAAGCTTGGACAGTCACTGCTGACATCTTTTACCGTGCCTTTCATCAACTCTGATAATTGCGAGGTGCGCATGACGAATTTCTTATTACTAGATGCAGCCTTAGGGTTTGGCAGGACCATCCGTATCGATGGTATCGACTTAGGTGATAACACACTGCTACTCGGTTTGGTGACGCCATCTGTATGAATAAAAGCGCTTTCCGTACCCACTCGACCTTGTGCTTCATCTGCTTTTAGCATGACGGCACTTGCTCCTTTATCAGACAAACGCCAGCGTGTATTGCGGATAACCAGCTCTATTTTACTAGATTTGGTGAGTGCCTCTAACAGCGCTGTTACCTGCGCTGAGGTAAGCTCAGCATAGCCTGCAGTACTTGAGAAAGGTCTGGTTTCCCCATAGTCTTTATCATTGATAAACAAAGATAGCCGGTGACGATTGCCAAGTTGCATCAAGGCTTTATTAGAGTTCTCTCTAGCACCACCAAGTTTTACTCGACCATCAACTGTCGCATTGGCACCTGCACGGCGTATCAGCAATACAGACACAGGCAACTCGCTGTTGTTATCTGCTTGATAACCTGCAAGTCTGCAAGTAAGTGTGTTATCACAGACCG
>NZ_DATIRM010000139.1:0-3292 GCF_035469765.1 Psychrobacter sp. | reverse complement strand
GTTGGTTTTGCAAACTCTTCTTTTGAGCTTATTGCAGGTATTGGTATCTTTGCTGCTATTGGCTTTATGGCAGTATCAACAGGTCAAGATGTGTCTGAAGTTGCTAGCGGTGGTGTTGGACTCGCGTTCTTCGTATTCCCTAAAATTATTTCTACTATGGGTCCAAGTGGTGATTTCATTGGTTTCTTATTCTTTGGCTCTTTAGTCGTTGCTGGTATTAGCTCTCTAATCAGTATTTTAGAAGTACCTATTTCTGCTTTCCAAGAAAAATTTGATTGGTCACGCAAAAAAGCAGTTGCTGTAATATGTGGCGTTTGTGCGGTCATATCTATCTCAGCATTCTCTACTGGTAGCTCATTGGTATTAGTAGATGTCATCGATCACTTTGCTAATAATATCGGTATCGTTGCTGGTGGCTTAATGTCCATTGTATTAGTCACCTGGTTTAACCGTAATAAAATTCCAAGTTTATTAGCTCACAGCAATCGTATCTCTAGCGTCAAACTAGGCGGTGCTTGGATATTCATGCTAACCGTTATTACGCCAACTGTACTTACTATCGCTTTGGGTCTTAAGTTTATTGATTTGGTTAAAACGCCTTATGAAGGTTATTCTTCAACCATCTTATTACTATTTGGTTGGGGTGTAGTCGTATTCTTCGGTCTAGGTGCATTTATACTAAGTCGTATTAAGGGTGTCCATGATGAAGAAGATGCTAAAGCTCGTGCAATTGATAATGCGCGCTAGTTAGTAAAATAAATAGTTAGCAGATCGATTAACATTTCAATAGGAATTTATTATGAGCACTTCAGCTATTATTTTTATGATTATCTCAATGGTACTTATATGGGGTGGCTTGATTACTTCCATTATACATCTAAGAAACAACCCAGATGTTCCAATGAGTCAAGTGCCAGATGATAACTTTTAAGTCTTCAAGCATAAAAGTTTTTAATCATTAGGTTATTAATGTTTTTTATAGCTATAAAGATAAATGCCAGTCAGTGCAAGCCGACTGGCATCTTTGTATTTAACACATTTTGATAATAGGCTTACTATTAAGTCAGAATCTAGTCAAAGTAAATTAACGCAAATTCAGCTCTGGCACCGTCTGACCGCGTTTGCTATAAAATTCATTCACGAACTCATCAAATTTATCTTGTTCAATGGCATCTCTGATATCTTGCATCAGACGCTGGTAATAACGTAAGTTATGAATCGTCGCGAGCTGTGCGCCCAACATCTCTTTACATTTATTCAGATGCGATAAATAAGCACGGCTAAAGTTCTGACAGGTATAGCAGTCACATTCAGGGTCCAATGGACCTTCATCAGTGCGATATTGGCTATTGCGTATACGTACTACACCTGCATTATCAGTGTCGCCTGCGACAAAGTAATGACCATTACGCGCGTTACGGGTTGGCATCACGCAGTCAAACATATCTACACCGCGACGTACTCCTTCAACGAGGTCTTCAGGCTTACCAACACCCATCAAATAGCGCGGCTTATCAGCTGGCATATCGTCTGCGATATAATCTAGGACGTCTATCATCTCTTCTTTTGGCTCGCCAACAGACAACCCACCGATGGCGTAACCATCAAAGCCAATCTCAAGTAGCCCTTCAAGTGACTGCTTGCGTAAATCGGCATACATACTACCTTGGATAATGCCAAATAACGCATTGGTACTGCCAAGCTTTTTATGCTCATCAACGCAGCGTTGTCCCCAACGTAGTGACAACTCTAAAGACTTTTTCGCTTCATCATGGGTAGCAGGATAAGGTGTACATTCATCAAATTGCATCACGATATCTGAATTCAAGCTATACTGAATCTGCATCGATTTTTCTGGCGATAAGAATACTTTAGCGCCATCGATAGGTGATTTAAAAGTCACGCCTTCTTCGGTGATTTTACGCATGGCACCGAGACTGAATACTTGGAATCCGCCTGAATCGGTAAGGATAGGTTTATCCCAATGCATGAATTTATGCAGCCCACCAAATTTATCAATAATATCGGTGCCAGGGCGTAGCCATAAATGGAAGGTATTGCCAAGGATAATATCAGCGCCAATGGCTTCAATATCACGTGGTAGCATGCCTTTAACGGTACCGTAAGTACCCACTGGCATAAAGGCTGGCGTTTGTACATCACCATGATTGAGATGAACCGTGCCGCGACGTGCGCGTGTGACGCCACTGGCTGTTTTATGTAAGACAAATTGCATAAGATAACCGCTATATGAGCTATGAAAATGGCGCTAATTATAGCATTGTTGGGATTTTTTTGGTTATTGATGTTTATCCAATACAGATTTGATAACATGTTTGTAGTCAGTTATAACTAAAAGCTACAGACCTCGTTATCAAGTCCTTGCTAAAGTAAGAATAACAGACAACAAACCCACTTATTAATATCAAGCTTTTGGACAATGGAGATAAGACATGACCAAAGGAACTTACTTAGTAAGCAGCTTATTGTTAAGTAGCTCATTATTGATATCAGGAGCAGCTATGGCTACCGAAGAACCGAAATATACCGTCTTGTCACAAGTAGAGGATTTTGAGTTGCGTCGCTATGAGAGTCAACTAGTGGCACAAACTTGGGTGTCTGGTGACCAAAATACGGCCAGTCGTGCAGGATTTAAGGTTTTAGCGGATTATATTTTTGGTAATAATACCGCGCCAAGTGGGGAGAGTAGCAAAATTAGCATGACTGCTCCTGTGACGATGCAGTCTGAAAACAAAAATGGCAGTAATGGGTCGCAAAAAATTGCTATGACAGCACCAGTAAATATGCAACAAAGCGATGGCAAATGGCGAGTACAATTTACTATGCCAAGTAAATATACGATGCAAACACTACCGAAACCAAATAACCCCAACATTAAAATTATAGAAATACCAGCACAGACTTATGGCGTTATTAAGTTTTCAGGACTTGCTGGCAGTGAAAAGGTAGCTACTAAAACAGTAGAGTTACAGTCTTGGATGCAGGCGCAAAAATTAACGATGACAGGTGTACCTGAACTGGCACGTTACAATCCACCATGGACGCTGCCATTCATGCGCCGCAATGAAATCATGATTGCTTATGAGCAAAAATAACGCATAAAAAAAGACAGCGTTTGCTGTCTTTTTTATATCTAAATTCGGAATATCGGGTTTAGCTGTTTTGCTCGCGAATGATATTGAGCATGCGACGCAATGGCTCAGCAGCGCCCCATAATAGTTGGTCTCCGACAGTGAACGCACCAAGGTACTCAGGACCCATATTCAGTTTA
>NZ_DATIRM010000138.1:0-7825 GCF_035469765.1 Psychrobacter sp. | reverse complement strand
CGCCTATCGACATATTAAGGCGGTATATTGAGCAGCAGAACACACCTGACTAAACCGCCTTACATCCACGCCCTGAACGGCGTGGTTTTACGGCGGGGGAGATAAATATAAATAATAGTGCGCTTATCTAAAGAGAGATGTGTTTAATAATGCGGTGGTCTATCTGCCATCACATCAAATGGTGCCACACCTCCATCACTATCTTGGCTCTCAACTTGCTTATATATAAACTGCAACTGCCTCTGTAGGGTGTGGATATGCTTGTCTTGACGGGTAATCACCTCATCCAGTCGCTCTACCGTGAGCTCAAGATGAGCCATATTCATCTGCAACTCAATCAGCTGTGACTGTAAGCCAGCTTCATTGGCTGAATTATCAGTTTGAATAATGGATACATTTTTATTTTCTGAGTTTGTTTCGTTCATATTTTTCTCGATAATAAGATACTAGGGCGATGTCTAAGGTAGCGGCAAAATGTTTACGCTATGACAAGAAATTCTGCTGATTGAATTGTGCTGATAATTCTATTTACGCACACTACAGTTAGGTGGCAGCATGTTATACTGATGCAAATTTTGCAACAACCCCTATCTCTCTATTATATAAGCTTAAGATATTCTATGGCACTGATACATTTAAAAGATATTCATCTCGCTTTTGGCGTCGCGCCCGTTCTTGACGGCGTTGACTTTGCTATCGATGCAGGCGAGCGCGTGTGTTTGATTGGCCGTAATGGCGAAGGCAAATCCACCTTATTTAAACTGATTAATGGCACCTTGCTACCTGATAGCGGCGAAGTTATTATTAATAACAGTGTGCGCGTCGCCATGCTTGAGCAGGATGTGCCCGAGACCAGCGGTAGAATTTTAGATATTGTCATGGGTGGTAGCAAACGCACTGCCGAGCTGCTGATCAACTATAATGCCCAAACTGATTTATGTGCCAATGGTGATATGGATGCCTGCGAGCGTATGGCAGATTTGCAGCATGATATCGATGCAGTACATGGTTGGGATTTGGAGCGTGAAGCCACCCGTCTTATCACGACGATGGGTTTAGATCCAGAAGATGACTTATCGTCTCTCTCTGGTGGTCGTAAACGCCGTGTTTTATTAGCGCGCTCGTTAGTGACTAAACCTGATGTATTACTCCTTGATGAACCGACCAACCATTTGGACGTTGATAGTATTGAATGGCTTGAGCGCTTTTTATTAGATTGGCAAGGTCTGACATTGTTATTCGTCACCCATGATAGAGCATTCGTTAATAAACTGTCGACTCGTATTATTGAGCTTGATCGCGGTCAACTGACCAGCTATGACGTGACTCAAGGCGAAGGTGGCTATGCACGCTACCAAGAGCTAAAAGAGCTACAGTTATTGGCTGAAGAAAAGAATAATGCCAACTTTGATAAAAAGTTAGCCCAAGAAGAAGTTTGGATTCGCCAAGGTATCAAAGCACGTCGTACCCGTAACGAAGGTCGTGTCCGTGAGCTAAAAGCGTTGCGTGAAGAGCGTGGCGACCGCCGTGAACAAGTTGGTAATGTCAATATTACGATGGGTCAAGGCGAGAAGAGCGGCAAGCTGGTCTGTAAAGTTAAAAACCTACATCTACAGTATGACGACCATGTGTTGGTCGATAACTTTAGTACCACCATCATGCGCGGTGATAAAATCGGTATCGTCGGTCCTAATGGTGCAGGTAAAACCACACTTATTAAAGCCCTACTCGATATGTCTGACGACGATGTCATCAAAACGGGCAGCGTTGAATTAGGTACTAACCTAAAAATCGCTTTCTTTGATCAGCTGCGTGATCAGTTAGATCTTGAAGCCAGTGTGGCACAAAACGTCTCAGAAGGCTCAGACTTCGTTGAAGTTGGTGGTCGTAAGACGCACATTATGAGCTACTTACAAGATTTCTTATTTGCCCCAGAGCGTGCACGTACACCAGTAAAAGCCTTATCAGGTGGTGAGCGTAACCGCGTGCTACTTGCCAAGCAACTCTTAAAACCTGCTAATATCCTCGTACTCGATGAGCCAACCAACGACTTGGATATGGCAACACTTGAGCTATTAGAAGAATCAGTCGCAAGTTTTGGCGGTACGATTTTACTCATTAGCCATGATCGCTCATTTATGGATAATGTCGTCACCTCTACTTGGGTATTTGATACTGATGAAGATGGTAAAGGGACGGTCAGCGAGTATGTCGGCGGCTATCAAGAATATTTGGTACAAAAGAATCGCGAAGAAGCTTCTAAGGCAGCTAAGTCTTCTAATAATACTGCCAACAGTAAATCTGCCAATAAATCAGCGGCAGCAGCAAAGCCTAATAATGCTACTAAAAAGCTCAACTTTAACGACCAGCGTGAGCTTGATGCGTTGCCGAAAGAGATTGCTGCTTTAGAAGCTGAACAAACTCAGCTAGAAGAAAAGCTGGCGGATGGCACTTGGTTTAATCAAGACTTTGATGCGGCAACGGCTGCTAGTGATCGTCTACTCGCCATTGAAGATGAGATGATGATCAAACTTGAACGTTGGAATACGCTCGAGAGCTAATATAAGTCTTTACGTACGCAATTATCATCATTTCATAATATAAAGTGGTGATAATCGCGTCACAGCGACTTACAAAGTAGTGATGTGCTGAAAGTTAGTGAACATTGTCGTAATTTCAAGTATCATTCGCTATTGCCGAATACCCTTATCATTTATAAGGTCATTACTCATAACATTTTTGTTGAGATAAAGCCGGTGTTAAACAATGATAATCAAGATGTTATGTCTTGATTGTCTTGTTTAACGTTGTAGCGTGCCCTATCGAGGTTGCTTTATTTTTAACACAATAATTTATTTTATGACCAAAATAGCTTAGAATAGCAACAATTAGCAAAATTAGGCACAGCTAACGTGGCTTGATAGTTGTTTCTATTCTAAGCCGCAAACCCAGTGTGGGATAATCCCATTTCATTCACCTGGAGGAAGTATTAATGAGCCATGCCGAAGGCGTTAACGTACAACGCCGTAGAGTTCTTATTGCCTCGACTGCCGTAATTGGTGCAGCTGGGGTAGCTGCTGTGGCAACACCTTTTGTCCGCTCTTGGACCCCAAGCGCTCTAGCTGAGGCTGCCGGTGCGGCAGTGACCCAAGATATTGGTTCTATCGAAGCAGGACAGATGATTGTCGTCAAATATCGTGGCAAACCTATCTTTGTGGTTAAGCGTACTGAAGAGATGCTGACGTTGCTTGAGTCAGTAGAACCATTATTGTCTGACCCTGATTCTGATGCCTCTTTGCAACCTGAGTACTGTAAAAATCCTGAACGCTCTATCTCACCAGAAGTATTGGTGGTAGAAGGCGTCTGTACGCATTTGGGCTGTGCACCAAACTACCGTCCTGATGTTGGCGCGGCTGACTTGGGTGGTAATGACTGGTATGGCGGTTTTTTCTGCCCATGTCATGGCTCTAAATACGATTTAGCAGGTCGCGTTTATAGTGGTGTACCTGCACCGCTCAACTTACCTGTCCCAGATTACAACATAGATGGTACCATCTTGACGATTGGGGAGGCTTAATATGAGCATGGGTAAAAAGTTAATGCATTGGGTGGACGCGCGTTTTCCTGCGACTGAAACCTATGAATATCATATGTCAAAGTACTATGCACCAAAGAACTTTAACTTTTGGTACTTCTTTGGCGTGCTATCAATGGTCGTACTGGTCAACCAATTGGTGACTGGTATTTGGCTAACAATGATGTACAACCCAAGTGCCGAAGGGGCATTTGCGTCTGTTGAATATATCATGCGTGATGTCAAAGGCGGTTGGCTCATCCGTTATATGCACTCAACCGGCGCATCTGCGTTCTTCGTGGTTGTTTACTTGCATATGTTCAGAGCCTTGCTATATGGTTCATACCAAAAACCACGTGAGCTTATTTGGCTCATCGGTATGGGTATTTACCTAGCATTGATGGCGGAAGGTTTCTTCGGTTACCTACTTCCTTGGGGCAATATGTCATTCTGGGGCGCACAGGTTATTCTTAATCTTCCTGCTGCTCTGCCTGTGATTGGCGATGGTCTTGCTGAATGGGTTCGTGGCGATTACATTATTTCAGGTATCACACTAAACCGCTTCTTTGCTCTACACGTTGTGGCGATTCCGCTTGTACTTGTCGGCTTAGTCTTTATGCATTTAGTGGCACTGCATCATGTGGGTTCAAACAACCCTGATGGTATTGACATTAAGAAGCTAAAAGATAAAAACGGTGTGCCATTAGATGGTATTGAATTCCATCCGTACTACACTGTGCATGACATGGTTGGTATTGTTGTCTTCTTTATCTTGTTCTTTGCAGTGGTATTCTTCTTCCCAGAAGGCGGCGGTTTCTTCCTTGAGCCACCAAACTTTGAGACAGCGAATTCACTGAAAACACCAGCGCATATTGCGCCAGTATGGTACTACACGCCTTTCTATGCCATCTTACGTGCGGTTCCTGATAAGCTTGGTGGTGTGATTGCGATGGGTGGCGCGATTGCCGTATTGTTCTTGATGCCATGGCTCGATAGATCACCAGTACGCTCGATACGTTATAAAGGTATTTTATCTAAAATTGCCCTAACCGTATTTGCGATTAGCTTCTTAGTATTAGGTTATTTAGGTGCGACGCCAACGACGCCAACAGCAACAGTGATGGCTCGTATCTTTACTGTCTTGTATTTCTTGTTTTTCTTACTGATGCCAATTTATACCTCTATTGAGAAGTGTAAACAGCCACCAGAACGCGTTACCGGAGGTCACTAATGAGCACGCTAATAAAATCCCTAGCAGGTTTAGGCTTAGGCGCGGCATTAACCTTGACTGCTGGTACGGCACTAGCAGCAGGTAGTGGCTGCGGTACGTTTACCAATGCTGAAGGTGTGGTAGAACACTTAGCTTGTAGCACAGCCCCTATTGATTTTACCAATAAGGGCTCGCTACAAAACGGTGCGAAAAACTTTATGAACTATTGCGCTGGGTGTCACTCAGCACAGTACGTTCGACATTCGCGCATTGCTAAAGACTTAGAGATACCACCTGAGCTGGTTGAAAAGTATCTGATGGTAACCACCGATCAAATCGGTGATCATATCAATGCTGAGATCGATCCTGAAGTACAAGCCTCATGGTTTGGCGCTGCGCCGCCAGATTTGTCGCTTGAAACCAGACTGCGTGGCGATGACTGGGTTTATACTTACCTATTGTCTTTCTACGAAGATCCAAGCCGTCCTTGGGGCGCTAATAACTTAGTGCTCGCCAATGCTGCTATGCCTCATGTCTTGCATAATATGCAAGAAGAACTCAGTCAAGAAGAGTTTGAATCTGAAGTGGGTGACTTGGTTAACTTTATGGCGTGGATGGCTGAGCCTGTTCGTCATGACCGTCAAGTGATTGGCTTCTTTGTGATTTTATTCTTGTTAGTATTATTGATTCCAGTTTACTTATTGAACAAAGAGTTCTGGAAAGATATCAAATAACCGATATTGAGAATTTATGAAAAAGCATTACTTCGGTAGTGCTTTTTTATTGTTTTGAGCGCTCATAAATGAGCTACTAAAAGTAAGCTAAGCGCCAAATTTTTAAGCGACAGTGTTTACGCACGCTACCTTGATAAATACAGCAACATTGTTTACGATGACAGGCTTTACTATTAACATTAGGCTTTCATGATTGATGCGAATGACATTCCAAGTAGTCAGCTAATTTTATACGCTGATGACGGCTACGACAGTCATGTGGTACGCCTATTACTTGAAGAAAAGAAGCTCGATTATTATTTATCACGTTTGCATTCTGAGCGCCCAGAGGATTTGACTGAGTTAAACCCCTATCATACCTTACCTGTTCTACAGCAGCGTGAGATTGCTCTATATGAGATTAACGTCATCTTTGAATACCTTGAAGAGCGTTATCATGCCAACAAACTCCTGCCTGAGACGCCGCAAGAGCGAGCACAGTTCCGACAATTAGCATGGCGTATTCAGCGCGATTGGCTAGCACTCGGTAAGCGACTGCTTATGCATCCAGATAGCTTCAATAAAGCCCAAGCTGCCATGGCTAAAAAACAGCTGAGCGATTCGCTCATCACTATATCACCACTATTTGCTCATAAGTCTTACTTTATGGCAGATGAATTTGGCTGGTGTGACGTGCTATTAGCACCTCTGCTTTGGCGATTGGAAGAGATGGGCATCGAGCTGCCGCGTGCTATTAGCCGTCCCCTACTTGACTATCAAAAACGTATCTTTGAGCGAGATAGCTTTCAAAAAAGTGTGCGCTAATTAGACAACAGTCAAACGCTGCCTTAAAATAACAAATAATGAAGCGCAAATGAATTTCTATAAATAATATTTTGCCGCTGATACCTTTAACCTTTATTTAATACCGTCAATATAGGAAGCCAAAGATGAGCGAAGAAACCACATCTATTACTCCAACACGTCCTTATATGGTGCGCGCCCTGTATCAATGGATAGAAGACAATGCGCTGACGCCATATCTAATGGTCGATGCCACTGCTGACAATGTACAGATTCCAAAAGAGCATGTGCAAGATGGTCGTATCGTACTCAATATTGCCAGCCGTGCTACCGGTAATATGAGCATGGAAAATGATTATATTCATTTTAGCGCGCGCTTTGGTGGGGTATCACAAGAAATTTGGGTGCCACTGACGGCAGTGCTAGGTATCTACGCAAAAGAGAACTCTCAAGGGATGTTTTTTGATCCCAATGAATATGACAATTATGTGCCCGAAGAGGAAGCCGTTGCGAGTAGTAGCTCTAAAACGAACGTTGCCGCTCCTAAACCCAAGCGCGATAATAAAGCCGGTTTAAAAGTCTTAAAGTAATAAAATCTAATATATAAAAAAGCCAGTCACATCAAATATGACTGGCTTTTTTATTACTACTTTAGATGAGCTAAATGGTTAAAAACAACCATTATTCTCTTTGCTACGTTCTTGGTAATGTCACACCGCGCTGACCTTGATATTTACCACCGCGATCTTTATAACTGGTCTCACAGACGTCATCAGCATCACTTTGGAAGAACAGCATTTGCGCAACGCCTTCGCCTGCATAAATACGTGCCGGTAGATTAGTGGTATTACTGAACTCTAAAGTGACATGACCTTCCCACTCAGGCTCAAGTGGTGTGACGTTGACAATGATACCGCAGCGCGCATAGGTTGACTTACCAAGGCAAATAGTCAGTACATCACGTGGAATACGGAAATACTCCATCGTACGCGCCAATGCAAACGAGTTTGGCGGAATAATACACTCGTCACCAACGATGTCGATAAAGCTTTTTTCATCGAAGTTCTTTGGATCAACAACTACTGAGTGCACGTTGGTAAAAACTTTAAATTCAGGCGCACAGCGTACATCGTAGCCATAGCTTGAGGTACCATAACTGACCAAACGTTCGCCTGCGTCATTAAAGCGCACTTGACCCGCTTCAAACGGCTCAATCATGCCGTGTTCTTGAGCCATTTTACGAATCCAGCGGTCAGACTTGATAGACATTGTTGTTCCTTAGCAGATATAGAATAAAATTCATGATATGAATGGTGTTTTTATAGCGACGATTATACGGAATTGAGCGCTAAATTTATAGGCTTGGCTGCGTTTAAAATAAATCTCTAGTCAATATGAAACCTATCTACCACTTCGCAAAATGATCCTCTGCCAGCCCCATCACTTTATCAATCCTTATAACCTCATCCTTCAACCTTATCTCACCACTATATAAACCAAGCCATTGCTCAAAAATGCTGGCAA
>NZ_DATIRM010000137.1:0-2484 GCF_035469765.1 Psychrobacter sp. | reverse complement strand
GACCCCGCTAAAGACATGAATACTGAACGTGGCAATGGTAGTGAAACCCATCAACGTGCAGATAGCGACACCAAAGTACTGACTACCCAGCAAGGCGTGGCTATCTCGGACAATCAAAACTCGCTAAAGGTTGGCGCACGTGGACCGACGCTGTTAGAAGACTTCGTCTTACGTGAAAAAATCAATCACTTTGACCATGAACGTATTCCAGAACGTATTGTCCATGCACGCGGCAGTGCAGCACACGGTTATTTTGAATTGACTGAATCGTTAGAAAATTTTACGACTGCTAATATTTTAAGTGAAACGGGAAAACAAACGCCATTATTTACCCGCTTCTCTACAGTAGCAGGTAGTAAAGGCTCAAAAGATACCCCGCGAGATGTACGTGGCTTTGCGGTAAAGATTTATACGGAAGAGGGTAATTGGGATATCGTTGGTAACAATATGCCGATATTCTTTATCCAAGATGCGATGAAATTCCCAGACCTTGTGCATGCGGTCAAACCCGAGCCGGACCGCGGTTTTCCACAAGCGGCATCGGCTCATGATACTTTTTGGGACTTTGTATCATTAAGCCCTGAGACCATGCATAATTTGATTTGGCTGATGAGTGATCGCGGTTTGCCACGTAGCCTACGCATGATGGAAGGCTTTGGTATTCATAGTTATCGTTTGATTAATAAAGAAGGCAAGAGCACCTTCGTACGTTTCCATTGGAAGCCAGTACTGGGCGTACAATCGACCACATGGGATGAAGCGGTAAAAATATCAGGTGCTGATCCTGACTATCATCGCCGTGATTTGTTTGAATCCATTAACAATGGCGATTATCCAGAGTGGGAATTTGGCGTACAGTTATTTACTGAAGAAGAAGCGAATGAGTTTCCGTTTGATCATTTAGATGCAACCAAACTTATTCCAGAAGAATTAGTACCGGTGAAAATCGTCGGTAAAATGGTACTCAATCGTTATCCGGATAATTTTTTCGCTGAAACAGAGCAAGTAGCATTTTGTCCGTCGCATCTGCCGCCTGGCATCGACTTTAGTAATGACCCCTTATTACAAGGTCGTCTGTTTAGCTATTTAGATACCCAGTTGTCACGTTTGGGCTCACCAAACTTTGCCCAAATTCCTATTAATGCACCAAAATGTCCGTTTGCCAATAATCAGCAAGATGGTCATATGCAAATGCAAGTACCAAAAACGCGCGTGCTTTATGAGCCACAAAGTCTCGATCCAACACGTCCACGTGAGAGCGTGAAAAAAGGCTTTGCGTCTTTTGCTGAGACGCTAGATGATGGCGTCAAAGGTCGTGTACGCGCTGAGAGCTTTGCGGATCATTATAGCCAACCACGTATGTTCTATCGTAGTCAAACCAAAATCGAACAAGCGCATATCGCTTCTGCTTATGCCTTTGAGCTGGGTAAAGTAGATACGGCGCATGTACGTACACGTATGCTGGGTCATCTGATTAATATCGATGAAGATTTGGCGAATCGTGTAGCGACAGCGCTGGGTATGCAATTACCCGAAGCGGCAGAAGCTGCTGCACCGATACAGGACATGGCGACGTCTGAGGTATTACAAACGATTGGTCGTACGCCTAAGACATTAAAAGGTCGCATGGTTGGAATACTGGTTGCAGAAGGCTCAAAACATAGCGAGATTAAGAAGTTTGAAGAGGCAGCAAAAGCAGAAGGGGCAAGTGTCAAAATTGTTGCTCCGAATAAAGAAGTCAAGTTGGACGATGATACTATTATACAAGCTGATGAGCGCGTAGCAGGTGGTCCGTCCGTGATGTTTGATGCCGTGGTTAGTATCATCATGCCAGAGCAAGCGAAGAAGCTTGCAAAAGATAGTGCTACTTTAGATTGGTTCACCGATGCTTATGTGCATTGTAAAGCGATTGCCTATTGCGGTGCGACCGATGAGTTTATTTTAAGTAAACTGCCGATTGAAAAAGACAGCTTTGTCACACCATTAGCTGATTTAGATGCTTTTATTGATAATGCTAAATCGCGTCTGTGGGAGCGTGAGCCAAAAGTACGTGACCTTGCTTAATTTAGTTTAATTCGGCTTAGCTTGGTTTAACTCAAATTAATCTAAATCTTTGATGAAAAAACTCAGCCCTGTGCTGGGTTTTTTCTTATCTAAAAATTGGTTGGTGTTGCTATTAATAGGTTTTGGTCACAAGCGTTCACTCAAAACCGTTTTATTTATAGTGATGGGCGTTATACTAAACTAGGCTTTTTAATTAATAAATAAAGAGATTGTTTAACAAAAATAGCAGGATGATGACTAAAAAGAGTCAAGGAAGATACATGAGTTCATGCAATATCATAAGGTTAGATGGCTATATTCAAAGCAGTTATTTAGCAGTATATCCAGATAAAATCTTACTACTTGACGGCTGCTGCCGACCAGATGTCACAATGGTGCTTGATTATATTCAAACTACGCTGAAGCGACCGATAAGTGACT
>NZ_DATIRM010000136.1:0-1501 GCF_035469765.1 Psychrobacter sp. | reverse complement strand
CGAGCTGATTGGTTTTGCGTTGGTCTGAATGATTCAAAGCGCTCCTAAAGCGTGTCCTCAATTTGAATACCAGTTATCTGAACGGGCTGTATTATTCATGAGCGTGTAAAAATGCTTCCACTACACGGAACTGCCCAGCGGTACTTTCCTCACCATACATGGCTTGCCGGAAAGCGTTGGAGTTCGGAATACCTGTGGTATACCAAGCGATGTGCTTACGAGCAATCCGGCAGCCTGAGTATTCACCATACAAGCCGTACAGCTCCTCTAAATGCGCCAGTACAATCTTTTTGATCTCGCCCACACTTGGGGGCGCAAGCGTCTCTCCTATGCGCAAAAAGTGCGCGATATCGCGAAATATCCACGGTTGTCCTTGAGCGGCGCGCCCAATCATCACCGCATCGCAGCCCGTCAGCTCATAAACACGCTGCGCTTTTTGCGCACTATCGATATCACCATTGGCAATCACTGGAATACTGATGCTTTCTTTGACTTCACGAATCAGCTCATAGCGCGCTTCACCCGTATACATATCTTCGCGCGTGCGCCCATGGATAGCAATAGCAGCTATACCCGCCTGCTCTGCTCGCTTTGCCACGCGCAAAATGTTCTCACGCCCATTCTCATAGCCCAATCGCGTTTTTAACGTTACAGGCGCATCGACGGCATTTACCGCAGCATCTAATAGACGCGCAACCAAGTCTTCGTCTTGTAGCAAAGCAGAACCTGCCAGTTTACGGCAAACCTTTTTGGCAGGGCAGCCCATATTAATATCAATAATTTGCGCACCATTATCGATCTGATAACGCGCCGCTTCTGCCAATTTATCAGGTTCCGCGCCCGCTATCTGCGCAGAAATAGGCGCAATCTCATTATCGAAATTGGCACGGTATAGCGATTTTTTGCGCGCATACAATGCTGTATCAGCGATAATCATTTCACTGACTGCATGACCCGCACCAAAAGATTTGCACAATCTACGAAAAGGATTGTCTGTCACGCCAGCCATCGGTGCGACTATTAGACGGTTTTCAATCGTCAAACCGCCAATCACTAGTGGTTGCAATAAAGGATGCTGACACATCAGAGGAGATGAAGGTAAAACAGGAGAATCAATAGACATAAAAAACGGCTTGATTTGCAATGAAAACAAGCCGTTATTCTAAGGATTCGTGCGCATATTGCAAGGAATTACGCCATCATTTACTCATCTAATAGAATTTACTAATATTTAACATGCTATTAGAAAGGATTATTTATCAAATACACTGCCCTGCTCTAGTGTAATATCTTCATCATGCTCTTGCATACGCCACGGTAGAATATCTGGCGAGACGTTCACAAAGTGTAGATATTTCTCGAATTGATCAATAATGTCATTGATGACTGACTCGGACTCATAACCATATAAGTCGTAGGTCTGACCACCACGGCGCAGATATACTTCAGCGCGATGATCATGCTGTTGCGGTAATTTATCAGCGTTATCTTCAGTGTAATA
>NZ_DATIRM010000135.1:0-1886 GCF_035469765.1 Psychrobacter sp. | reverse complement strand
TATCATGGGTAAGAATGTCGTAGTTTTAGGTAGTCAATGGGGCGATGAAGGTAAGGGTAAAATCGTCGATTTACTAACCGAAAAAGCCTCAGCCGTCGCTCGCTTCCAAGGCGGACATAACGCTGGACATACGTTAGTTGTAGATGGTAAAACCACCGTCTTACACCTAATCCCATCTGGTATTTTGCGTGAAGGCGTTACCTGCTTCATCGGTAATGGCGTGGTATTAGCACCTGATGCACTACTTAAAGAGATGAAAGGTTTAGAAGAGAATGGCGTTCCAGTTCGTGAGCGTCTACGTATTTCTCCTAACTGCCCACTAATCATGCCATATCATGTTGCCCTTGATCAAGCGCGTGAAGCCAAGCGTGGCAGCGGTAAAATCGGTACTACGGGTCGTGGTATTGGACCAGCTTATGAAGACAAAGTTGCGCGCCGTGCCATCAAGCTTGCTGATTTGTTCCGTGATGACTTAGAAGAAAAACTACGTAACTTAATCGAATATCATAACTTCCAGTTGACTCAGTACTATAAAGTTGATGCGATTGATTTTGATGAAACTTTTAAGCTTTGTAAAGAGTGGAAAGAAGAAATCAGAGGCATGGTTACCGATGTCACCGAAGATTTGAACCAATTGCGTCTTGCTGGCAAGAACCTAATGTTTGAAGGTGCGCAAGGTACATTGCTTGATATCGATCATGGTACTTATCCGTTTGTGACCAGCTCAAGCGTAACGGCTGGTGGCGTATCTACAGGTACGGGTATCGGTCCATTGTATTTAGATTATGTCCTTGGTATTACGAAAGCCTATACCACACGCGTTGGTAGCGGTCCGTTCCCAACTGAATTGTTTGATGATGTTGGTGCACATTTAGCCAAAGTCGGTCATGAGTTTGGCGCAACGACTGGTCGCGCTCGTCGTTGTGGTTGGTTCGATGCTGAAGCATTACGCCGTGCTGTCGTACTGAACTCTATGTCAGGTATCTGCCTAACCAAGCTTGACGTGTTAGATGGTCTAGAAGAATTGCTAATCGGTGTGGGTTATAACTTACCTGAGACTGAGTGTGCAGGCGCGCATGATGCAGAGTTCTACGAAGCGGTAACACCAAAGTACGAAACGCTACAAGGCTGGAGTGAGTCAACGGTCGGTATCACTAACTATGACGATCTACCAGAAAACGCCAAAATATACATCAAACGTATCGAAGCATTGATTGGTTGCCCAGTTGATATTATCTCAACCGGTCCTGACCGTGAAGAGACTATCGTATTACGCGATCCGTATGATGCTTAATTGGTAAAAAAGTTACTTAGTAATAATAACCTCCATTGGCTAAATGCAATGGGGGTTTTTTTACGGCATTTTTTAAAAATATTCATAAAATATTGCCACTTCCTAATTATACAAATTCAGGATAAACGCTTTCAAAAAGGGATAAGGTTATAGTGATAAAGTGTAGTGAGATTACTATTTTTATTAAATATAGTTGAAATACTTTAAAGTCGCTACAGTATTGCTGGTGTAAATTTTTTGCAGCCTCTGTCTGCGTAGGCACAGCAAGCAAGAAAAATTTGCACTAGCAGTACGTGTTGTATCGATATTACTTTTCACCGACTATAGTATTTAATAAGTGAGCAAGTAACCTTGTAAAAGCAATAGGGTAAAAAGGATTTTTCTAACCATCAATTAATAAGAGGGGTCTGTTATGAAAATGAATATCGTTAATCGTACTATTGGTAAAACGTCTTTAGCAATACTGACGTCGGCGGCTTTTATGTTTCCTATGCTTTCTTGGGGCGCACAGAATTGTGATAAACCTATCAATGACTTTGACGGATTGTACTGCTTAACCAAAGTATATTTGGAAGCAGATAAAGAGCTCAAT
>NZ_DATIRM010000134.1:0-5050 GCF_035469765.1 Psychrobacter sp. | reverse complement strand
AACTTGAAGGTCTAAAAGATGGCGACACGCTATCTGGGGAAGCCGCATTTAAACTGTACGATACTTATGGTTTCCCAATCGATTTGACTGCGGATATCACTCGTGAGCGCGGCATTGTGATTGATGAAGCTGAGTTTGATGAACATATGCAAGCACAGCGTGAACGTGCGCGTGATGCAGGCAAATTTGACGTTGATTATAGTAGTGTTATTCAAGTAGAGAACCCAACCACTTTTATCGGTTATGAGCAGCTTGAAGAAGAAGGCGTAACGATTGATGCGCTGTATCAAGATGGCAACCCAGCCGATAGCTTAAATGAAGGTATGGAAGGCGTGGTTGTCCTTGACCGTACACCATTTTATGCTGAAGGTGGTGGTCAAGTTGGTGAGTTGGGTGAAATCCGCAGCGCAACCGGCGTCTTTGAAGTCCAAGATACCAAAAAATCTGGGCAAGCCATCATTCATTATGGTGTCGTGACCATGGGTGAAATTAACGCTCAGCAGACAGCAGATGCACAAGTATTATTGAGCATCCGCGCCGCTAGTGCCAAAAATCACTCTGCCACGCATCTATTACATGCTGCATTAAGAGAAGTATTGGGTGATGAGGTTACGCAAAAAGGCTCGCTAGTTTCAAGCGACGTCTTGCGTTTTGACTTCTCGTATGACAAACCGGTTAGTGCTGCTGAAATTATGCGCATTGAGCGCTTGGTCAATGAGCAAATTCAAGCCAATACGCCTGCTCGTATCCAAAACATGTCTATTGACGAAGCCATGAAACAAGGTGCCATGGCGCTGTTTGGTGAAAAATATGGTAGTGACGTTCGTGTCCTGACCATGGGTACCGACAGTATCGTTGATGGTCAGCGTAAGCCTTTTTCTATTGAGCTATGTGGCGGTTTACATGTACAGCGTACCGGTGATATTGGTGTGTTAAAAATTACTAACGAATCCGGCATTGCTGCGGGTATTCGCCGTATTGAAGCCGTCACTGGCATGAATGCGATTAAAAACATTCAACAAAGCGAGCAACAGCTCAGCGAGCTTGCCGGTCAGCTGAAAGTTAAGCGTCCAGAAGTTGCACAGCGCGTGCGTACCATGGCAGATAAGCAGCGTGATTTAGAGAAGCAGCTCGAGCGTTTAGAGCAAAAAATCGCCAGCGCCCAAGCAGCCAACTTGCTTGATGAAGTGCAAACCATCGCTGGTACGCCAGTACTTATTAGCACCTTAAGCGGTGTCGATGGTAAATCTATCCGTACGTTAATGGACGATATCAAGTCAAAACTTCCAGATAGCGTGATTGTATTGATTGGTGATAAAGATGAGCAGTTGGCACTAGCTGCAAGTGTGGCAAAGTCTGTGACTGCTAAAGTAAAAGCCGGTGACATCATTCGTCATCTAGCAGGTGAGCTTGGCGGTAAAGGTGGCGGTAAACCTGACTACGCACAGGGCGGCGCACCAAAAGCTGCCAATACTAGCGCGGTTGTCAATGCGCTACCTGCTTGGATTGCAGACCAGCTTGGCTAATACCTTAAGCTGAGTAACATTGTACTAAATCAGAGATAAGATACGCGATTGGTTATAAGTGTTATAACCAATCGCCATGTATCTAATGTCCTCTAGCCCTTAAAGTTATGGCTCGAATATGATATAAAGGTCAACGCTCAATAAAACCTGCATGTTTGATAAAAATATGAGGTTGAGAGCAATCTAGGCATATAAAGTCTATCAGCATAAGAAGATAGTAAAAATAAAGGGCGCAGTTTTTATAATCCGGCTGTATCGTTATTAAAATTAATCTAACACTGAATTTGTAAACTGAATTTATAAATAGTGGCATGACGGATTGATGTCTATAATTAACAGATGGTCATTGATGAATAATAGGTAGATTTTTATGGCGTTAATAGTACAGAAATACGGCGGCACATCGATGGGCAGTATCGACCGCATCAAGAACGTCGCCAAACGAGTCAAACGCTGGCATGACAATGGTCACCAAGTGGTCGTGGTCGTATCTGCTATGAGCGGCGAGACCAACCGTCTTATCGACTTGGCTCGCCAAATTAGCAGCCAGCCCGATCCGCGCGAGTATGACCAAATGGTCTCAACCGGCGAGCAAGTTTCTGTCTCTTTGCTTGCTATGGCGATTAAAGAGCTTGGCGTTGGTGCCCTCTCGTTTACCGGTCGTCAAGTCGCGATTAAAACCGATAACGCTCACAATAAAGCGCGTATCGAAAGTATCGATGACAAAAACATCCGTGCACAGCTCGATGCAGGCAATGTCGTTATCGTCGCAGGTTTCCAAGGTATCGATGAAGAAGGCAATGCAACTACATTAGGTCGCGGTGGCTCGGATACCACGGGTGTGGCCATTGCAGCAGCGTTAGGCGCTGATGAGTGCCAAATCTATACTGACGTTGATGGTGTCTACACCACTGACCCACGCGTTACCTCAAAAGCCAAAAAACTTGAAAAAATCACTTTTGAAGAAATGCTTGAAATGGCAAGCCTTGGCTCTAAGATTTTGCAGATTCGCTCAGTAGAATTCGCTGGCAAATATGGCGTGCCGCTACGCGTATTATCCAGCTTTGATGAAAACAACGATGGTAGCTTCGACCAAGAATTTCAAGACAATGTCGGCACCCTAATTACGATAGACGAAGGAGACAACATGGAACAAGCAATCATCTCAGGTATCGCGTTTAATCGTGATGAAGCAAAAATCGTTGTACGCGGTGTACCTGATCACCCTGGTATTGCCTCTGCCATTTTAAGCCCTATCGGTCGCGCCAATATCGAAATTGATATGATTGTACAAAACCTATCTACCAACGGCATGACCGATTTTACCTTTACCGTCAACCGTACTGACATGGATAAAACCATGAAAGTATTAGAAAACGAAGTTAAAGATGAAATCGGCGCCAAAGAGATATTGGCCAATGATGAAGTAGTTAAAGTTTCTCTAGTCGGTGTGGGCATGCGCTCTCACGCTGGCGTTGCAAGCCTTATGTTTCAAACCCTTGCCGAAAACAACATCAACATTCAAATGATATCGACCAGTGAAATCAAGGTATCTGTTCTTATCCAAGAGCAGTATCTGGAAAAAGCGGTAAGATCTCTACATACTGCCTTTGGTCTTGATCGTGAAGACGGTGAAAGCAAAATCGCTGGCTTATAAAATCTGTTTTACAAGATTTTACTAAAGCGTTATCAAATAATGTGAGCTTAGGTACTTTTAAACAAACAGCAAGTTTTCATAAAATCTCCTTAAATAGGGTCTTAATCAGACCCTATTTTCTTTTTTTATTATTGCTGAGGTTATTATAAAACCAATAGTTTTGTGAAAACCCGTGACAGTATCTGTTATGCCCCCTATAATGAAGCTTTCATTTGGGCTAAATGAATCTATCTATCATTACCGCTATTAGCACCCTATTTTGGGTTATATTTATAAAATAACATTTTTAATATTTTGTTTATAAAACCACTTTGCCTATTGTGTGCAGCGGTAATTTCCTGTAATTGAGACGCAATCTGATGAGTAATAATCTGTTGATGCGACATAAGGAGTGTGACGCATGTTAATTTTGACACGCCGCGTGGGCGAAACGCTAATGATTGGCGACGAGGTCAGTGTGACTGTCCTAGGTGTCAAAGGCAATCAAGTACGTATCGGCGTTGATGCGCCAAAAGATATTGCCGTACACCGCGAAGAGATTTATCAGCGCATTCAGCATGAGCGCACGGTACAATCGCAAATGCAACATCTTGAGCAAGGCAGCTTTGCGCCTTCATTTGATGACGAAGACTATTTTAATCGCTAAATGGTTTACTTATTATCTAACTATCAATAATTATTGGGCATAAATTAAGCACCCTATTTTTGCTTTTTAATCTGCTCTGAGGTCATGTATTTATGAGTATCCGCCAATCAGATGTATCGGCTCTACTTAATGGTTTGAGTAAAAATGCCATTGGATTCAATGATGTCATCAGCTTTATTGATGATTTTTATCGCTATGCACCAGCGCCTTTTGTTAATGGCATGCTGCATAATGCGGCTGGCGAAAACGAAGGTAGCGCCAAGATTTTTGGTTTTGCCAAGCACCATGGCTTAAACCAATTAGATACGTTAAAACTATTTGGCGAGCATTACCAAAAAGTCCAAGCGACTCCTAAAGGCACTGACCATCCAAATATTCGCAATTTTTTGCATTGGGGTTGGCAAGGTTTTTTAATGGAGAAAAACCCATTAACCCTGCGTCCTAGTATCGATACCAGTACGCTGTAACGATGCAATATTGATGTCCCGTCCTAAAATAGATCGATGTTTTTATGCTAAGCCAGATACCCCGAGTATCTGGCTTTTTCACATTAAGCAGGACATAAATAACTGTCATGAACCTCAGCAGGTGTCCTCATATTCAAACTTAAATGAGGTCTAATATTGTTATAGACATAAACAGACTCATCGATTAGCTGTTTAAGCTCACTCATCGTATTGCACTCCTACAACAAGAACTCATTCTTTAAAATACCATTAACGCGCTCAGCCAACGCATTCTGATAACAATCATAGCCATCGGTCATAGACGGTGTGATGTTATTTACTCTAAGCACCTCTTGGTATTCTGAAGCACAGTACTGAAGGCCTCTATCAGAGTGATGAATCGCTTTATGAGTATAACGCCGCCTGTGAGCTGCCATCTCTAACGCTTTTACAACCTCACTTGCTGGCATACTATCACTTAAATGATATCCCAAGATCTGTCTTGAATAAGCATCCGTTACTAACGATAGATAATGCCCCCCCTTGCTTGGAGGTAACATAAGTGATATCAGCGACCAACGTCTGCTCAGGCTGAATAGGTGCTGGTGCATCTTTCGTTAGATTGGGATGCTTTTTCATCCAATGTTTGCTAAAGGTAGTCTTTGTATAGCGACGTTTGGGCTTAACCAACAAGCGGTGTGCTCTTAGATAATCAAAGAACCCATCACGGCCAATCTTTATGCCATGCGCTATCAGCTTAGGTTTAATCAGCCAG
>NZ_DATIRM010000133.1:0-12521 GCF_035469765.1 Psychrobacter sp. | reverse complement strand
TTCTTATTATTAGGGCGTGTCCTCATTTTAAAAATGGAGATAAAAATGAGATAAATTGCAGTCAAACAAGGAAAGTAGTGCTGTTAATATCGGGATATTACCTAGCTATTTGACGATGTTTGACAAAATTTAGCCATTTTTAGCCCACTTAGATGTCCATCGATTGAATTGAGGATACGCTCTAGTAAACGTTTTCAAAATTTAGGTTAGCTTGAGCATTATTTAGCTTAAGCTAACCTATTTTTTAGTTTAGTATTAACCTCTTTAAATTTTGCTATTTGCTATCCTGTTTTTTAAATAATACATCTCATATCACTTTATATTCTCTTATAATCCTTTATAACAGCATGGTAGCCTTATGAAATTCTCGAAGTTCGGTCAAAAATTTACCCAACCTACTGGTATCTCGCAATTGATGGATGATTTGGGTGATGCGCTAAACAGCGATAAACCGGTCAATATGCTTGGCGGTGGTAATCCTGCCAAGATTGAAGCGGTCAATGAGCTGTTTCTAGAGACTTATAAAGCGCTTGGTAATGATAACGATACGGGTGAAGCCAATAGTAGCGCGATTATTAGCATGGCGAATTACTCCAATCCGCAAGGCGATGCTGCCTTTATTGATGCTTTAGTCGGCTTCTTTAATCGTCATTATGATTGGAATCTAACGGCAGAAAATATTGCTCTGACCAATGGCTCACAAAATGCCTTTTTCTACTTGTTCAATTTATTCGGCGGAGCGTTTCCTGACGAACAAAACCAGTCGGTAGACAAATCCATTTTACTGCCATTGACCCCTGAGTATATTGGCTATAGTGATGTGCATATTGAAGGTCAGCATTTCGCTGCTGTACTGCCGCATATCGATGAAGTGACTCATGATGGTGAGGAAGGTTTCTTTAAATATCGCGTTGACTTTGAGGCGTTAGAGAATTTACCAGCGCTAAAAGAAGGTCGCATCGGCGCTATCTGTTGCTCACGTCCGACCAATCCTACGGGCAACGTCTTGACTGATGATGAAATGGCGCATTTAGCTGAGATTGCCAAGCGTTATGAGATACCTTTGATTATTGACAATGCTTACGGCATGCCGTTTCCCAATATCATTTATTCTGACGCGCATCTCACTTGGGATGACAATACAATTCTCTGCTTTAGCCTGTCTAAAATTGGCCTGCCTGGTATGCGTACGGGGATTATCATCGCTGCTCCTAAAGTCATTGCGGCTGTTAGCGCCATGAATGCAGTGGTCAATCTCGCGCCGACGCGTTTTGGCGCGGCGATTGCCACGCCACTAGTCAAGAACGACCGTATCAAGCAGCTATCTGATAATGAGATTAAACCCTTTTATAAGCAGCAAGCAAATACTGCCGTACGCTTATTAAAAGAAGCGTTGGGCGATTATCCACTAGCAATTCATAAGCCTGAAGGCGCGATATTTTTATGGTTGTGGTTTAAAGACTTGCCGATTAGTACGCTTGAGCTGTACGAGCGCCTCAAAGAAAAAGGTACATTAATAGTTCCAAGTGAGTACTTCTTCCCCGGTGTCGACGTCAGTGACTACCAGCATGCACACGAGTGCATTCGTATGAGTATCGCTGCTGATGAGCAAACACTGATTGACGGTATTCGAGTGATTGGTGAAGTAGTACGTGAGCTTTATGATGCAGCTAAAAATAACAAAGCATCATAACTTCAATGATAAAAATAGTTAAATAGCAAAAAAAACGGACTTATGAATAGTCCGTTTTTTTCTGTCGTTTGATCATAGGTTTGACTGTATTGATTGATTGAAAAATCTTTGTCCATACGGTAAATCCATAGAGTATATAAGACAGCAGACAGGTATTAATCAAATCATGAATGCTTGCCTTTATCTCTGCAGGCCCTAAATCTGAGATACCTAGCTCTGTAATCGTATGCCGATTGTCCAAATACTCACCCAATAAAGCGATAGCCGTCACCATTATTAAAGCAATAAATGCTCTGACACTGTACTTCTTAAAAATTGGACGCATCAGGATTAAGCTTAATAGATAAACGCTGATGCCAACATAAATATGTAAAGCATCTTTTTCCAATCCTGTGGCACTGATGACGCCGTTCTTGAAAATATAGAAATCCACTATTTATTCCACATATAAGAGAGTAGGAAGTAATTAAGCTTAAAATAAGAAGAAAAAAGAGTTTTCGACCATGCAAACTCTCTTGCGCGAGGGCGAAGTAGTGCTTTTTTCCTTCCTCGCTCAGGTTGCGCCTTTGCCAACCTGAATACTTAACCAAATATTTAATACCTATTTTTAAATATCCCAATCCACAAAATTCTTTAATAGCTGTAAGCCTGCGGTATGGCTTTTTTCTGGATGGAATTGGGTGGCAAATAAGTTATCTTGCAAGATACTGGCACAGAATGGCTGACCATAGTCGCAAATAGCAGCCACTTGCGAGCTATCTGCTGGCTCGCAGTAATAGCTGTGCACAAAGTAAAAATGCGCCTTGTCTTCGATACCATTCCATAATGGATGCTCAAAATCCATGCCACTAATAGTATTCCAGCCCATATGCGGTACTTTAATCGTTGCGCCCTGCTCGTCTTTCCACGTTGGGTCAAACGCTGCTACGCTGCCATCTAAGACACCCAAACACGCTGTACCACCATTCTCAGCTGACTGCTCAAACAACGCCTGCATGCCAACACAGATAGCCATGACAGGCTTATTAAATATAGATTGACGTATGAACTCGTCAATACATGACTCATGCATGCCAGAGATACAATCACGCATGGCACCAACACCTGGGAAGAAAATCTTATCTGCTGCCGCAACCACTTTTGGATCATTGGTGATAGAGACTTCCGCCCCTACCGCTGACAATGCTTTGCTGGCTGAGTGCAAATTACCCATACCATAATCTAATAGTGCAATCTTCGTGGCTCGACTCATCTAAAACGCCTCTTTGGTCGATGGCAAGGTATTTAGCGCACGCTCATCGTATTCACAAGCCATACGTAGGGCACGAGCAAAAGCTTTAAAGGTAGATTCGATTTGATGATGACTATTTTTGCCTTTGAGATTGTCTAAATGTACCGTCATCCACGAATGATTCACAAAACCGTAGAAAAATTCACTAAATAAATCGACGTCAAAAGTGCCGACATGCGAGCGCGTAAATGGAATCTCCATATGTAAACCAGGACGCCCTGATAAATCAACCACTGCACGCGTCAATGCCTCATCGAGTGGCGCATAAAAATGCCCATAACGACGGATGCCTTTTTTATCACCCAAAGCTTTATTGAATGCTTGCCCAAGCGTAATGCCCGTATCTTCAACACTGTGGTGGTCATCAATAAAGGTATCGCCCGTACATTTGATGTCTAAGTCAAACAAACCGTGACGCTTAATTTGGTCAATCATATGATCTAAAAACGGTACGCCAGTGTCCACAGTACCTTGACCCGTACCATCAAGATTGACCGTACAGGTCACTTGCGTCTCAGCAGTAATACGCTCAACAGTCGCGATACGTTCAGGGCGACCATGCAAATTTAGATTTTGCGTAGGATTTTGCTCAGTTGTATTGGATATATTGGCTGTCGTCGTTAAATTGGCGGTCATGGCTACTCTCTATAAATGAAAAGCGGTCAATAAAATAGGGCGAAAAACGCCCAATATATTCTTACTAGCGTCTAAAATAGATAATAAAACAATCAAGCTAAAAATAAGTTCAATGCTTATTCAAAAATTCTGTTCAACAAGCCAAAATATGAGCCTTGATGCATACAAAACCTTGTCTATCTTCATCATAGCAAACCCTACGATTTACTGCCATGACCAAGCAGTAAACCACGCACAAAATTGCCTCATTCTGCTAAAATAGTGCATTCAGTATTATCAATCATTGCGCCCTGCTCATTACATCATGCCATATAAACATTTGAAACATTTAATAGGAAGCCACGATGCCTTTAGAAGCGATTGCCATTAACGACTTGCAAACTCCTTTGATGAAAAAGCCGACTCGTAAAAATGAATTGGCCGAGCGCTTACAAGCATTGTATGACACAGATGACAATCAACCGGATGGTGCTGAAGTACTGGCTATTATTGAGCAAGGCTTTAAGCGTGGTCAATATCTGTATGTCGGTATGTTTAATGACAAGCCTATTGCCGCAGTTGCCTGCTTTGATGATGGGCAGACCGATGCCAAACGCTTACAATATCTGACAGTACACACCCAAAATCGTGGTCGTGCGATCGATGCTAAGTTTATCAAACTGGTCTATGATGCTGAGGTCAAAAAAGGCGTGCGGCAATTTGTCCCTGTTGATGCCGATATTCATCGTATTATGACCGAATACGATCTGCTACGTGTGAAAGACTGATTTTAGCTTAAAAAACCTTATTTCGATAAATAGTTCATTATTTTTGCTCTTTTATCACATATAATGTAAAAAACTCTTGACAGCAACCGCTATATTTAGTTTAATAGCGCCTCAACGAAGACGGCTCGATAGCTCAGTCGGTAGAGCAACGGATTGAAAATCCGTGTGTCGGCAGTTCGAACCTGCCTCGAGCCACCATTCGTTAAAGAGTTCTAAAAAGCCCCAAACATAACTGTTTGGGGCTTTTTTTATGTCTGCAATAATAGCTAACTTCTATTAATTCCTACTTTCACTGATCTATAACATATCTGTGTTACATTTGAATCGTATAGGCTCTTTATACTAAGGCTATCTATGGATAGCCGATAGGTAAGATAATGAGAGAATTTGATTATGACTTGGATTATAAGAATTTAGATTTGCGCGTACAGCCTGAGCTCTATCGTGTCGGTCGCGGTGAGCAAGGGGTGCTACTGGTAGAGCCTTATAAGTCTGAGATATTGCCACACTGGCGCTTTGCTACTCCTGATAACGCCACAGAAAGCAGCGATATCATTTATCAGATGTTTCTAGATTATCTAGCAGCCGATGATTTTGTCGGTGCTGATATGGCACGCAAGTTTATACAAATGGGTTTTACCCGCGCCCGTCGCTATGCAAACCATAAAGGCGGCAAAAAATATAAAGGGGCTGTCCCTGATGATAAAAAAGGTCAAAGCGGCGCTCATGGTCGTGAAGAGCTACCTCGGCAAATCGAAGACCCTATCAAGGCAGAGTCGGCACGTATCTTTAAAGAAAAATGGGACTTGTGCCGCGAAAATAAAACCTACCTAGCTATGAAGGCTAAACACCGCGAGCGCTATAAATAGATTGGCAAAATTAAGACTCACTGTTTGCTTATGCTATAGTTAAAATACCTTAAAAACGCTACGGTACTGCTGGTATAAATTTTTTGCAGCCTCTGTCTGCGTAGGTACAGCAAGCAAGAAAAATTGATATCAGCAGTACGTTATGTATCGATATTGCTTTTCCCTGACTATATGGTAATCACAATCAAACAAGTATCAATAAAAAATGTAGCACTTTTAACTGGCGGAAATAATGGATAAGCAACTTTTAATTTTTGATTTCGATGGCACTCTGATTGATAGCGTGCCAGATTTGGCTGATGCGACCAACGCGATGCTGACCACCCTTGGCAAAACGCCCTATCCTCTCGATAGCATTCGTAATTGGGTCGGTAATGGCTCAAGGATGCTTGTTGAGCGTGCCTTGGTTGGTAAGATAGAAGTTTTAGAAGGTGAATTAACCGAAGAAACCGTTGACCATGCTGAACAAGTATTTTTTGATGCTTATAAAAATATCAGTGGAAGTAAAACCGTCGCTTACCCCAATGTCGATAGTGGGCTCAGAAAGCTACAAGCGGCAGGATATAAGCTGGCATTGGTCACCAATAAGCCGATTCGTTTTGTGCCAAAAATATTACAATCCTTTGGCTGGCAAGACTTGTTTAGCGAAGTGCTCGGCGGCGATAGCTTGCCTACTAAAAAACCAGACCCCTCGCCGTTATTACATGTCTGTGAGGCGTTGAATGTTATTCCAGAAAAAGCAATCATGATTGGTGATTCAAGAAACGATATCGTAGCAGGACAAAATGCCAATATGGATACTCTTGGACTGTCTTATGGCTATAATTATGGGCAAGATATCCGTGAGCTCAACCCTACCGAAGCCTTTGATGACTTTGCCTCTTTGGTTGCCTATATTTTAAAAAATTAGACATCTAATAGCTGAAAGCTAACTGGTTCATACGCTTTTAAGCAAGCCGTGAAGCCTTTTAGATAAATATCTATTCTCACTAATTTGTACCGACTCAAGAGACTGTTTATATGACCGTACCTAGCGATATTGCTATTGCCCAAAGCGCGACCTTACAATCAATCACTCTCATCGCTGAAAAACTTGGTTTATCGACAGTCAACATCGAACCTTACGGACATTATAAGGCAAAGATTAATCCAGATGATGTATTTGCTATGCCCGCAAAAGCTAAGCACAGCAAATTAATATTGGTTACCGCCATTAATCCAACACCAGCAGGTGAAGGCAAGACGACGGTTACTATTGGCTTGGCTGACGCATTAAACCGTATACATAAACAGCAAAATAGTGGTGAGAAAACGGTGGTCGCTATCCGTGAACCCTCTATAGGGCCAGTGTTTGGGGTTAAAGGTGGTGCAGCGGGTGGCGGTTACGCACAAGTACTGCCGATGGAAGATATTAATCTACATTTTACGGGCGACTTTCATGCGATTGGGGCGGCAAACAACCTGTTAGCGGCGCTGATAGACAATCATGTTTATCAAGGTAATGAGTTAAATATAGACCCAAAACAAGTGTTTTGGCGGCGCGCAGTGGATATGAATGACCGCCAACTGCGTAATATTATCAGTGGCATTGGCAAGACTACCGACGGCGTGATGCGTGAAGATGGTTTTGATATTACCGTTGCCTCTGAGGTCATGGCTATCTTTTGCTTAGCGACAGATTTGAGCGATTTAAAACAGCGTTTAGGCAATATCTTAGTCGCCTTTAGCAAAGACAAACAGCCTGTCTATGCAAAAGATCTCAACGCACATGGAGCAATGGCGGTATTACTAAAAGAAGCCATTAAACCCAATCTCGTGCAGACGATTGAAGGCACGCCAGCTATCGTACATGGTGGACCGTTTGCCAATATCGCCCATGGTTGCAACTCTGTTATTGCAACCCGCGTTGCTATGCATTTGGCAGATTATACGCTTACCGAGGCAGGCTTTGGTGCAGACCTTGGCGCGCAGAAATTTTGTGATATTAAATGCCGATTGTCAGGTCTCACGCCAGATGCTGCCGTTATAGTGGCGACCATCCGAGCGCTAAAATACAATGGCGGTGTCGCTAAAGACAAGCTCACTATTGAAAACTTGCCAGCGCTTGAGCAAGGTCTGCCAAACCTCATGAAGCACATAGAAAACATGCAAGAGGTGTATGGTCTACCGGTAGTAGTCGCTATCAATCACTTTGTTAGTGATACCGATGCCGAGGTCGATTTGGTTCAACAAGCTTGTATGAAAAAAGGCGTAGAGGTTGCTCTAACCCAAGTATGGGAAAAAGGCGGTGTTGGTGGTGAAGCCTTAGCAAATACCCTACTCAAGCTATTTGATGACAGTATTGAAAACAATAGTATGGAGAATAGTAGCGCTCAAGATGAATACTCTCAAAATAATAGCAATCAGACTAGCCAATTCCGTTTGGCTTATGACAGTGATGATAGTATCGCTGATAAAATTCGCACGGTTGCCCAGCGTATTTATGGGGCAGATGATATTGATATCAGCAGTTCAGCTCAAGCCAAAATATGCCGCCTAGAAGCATTAAATCTCGATAAGATGCCTATTTGTATCGCCAAAACACAGTATTCGCTTAGTGATGATGCCAAACTGCTGGGACGACCTACTGGTTTTAATATCCATGTACGTGATATCAGCATCTCCTCTGGTGCAGGGTTTATCGTCGTGATTTGTGGGCCTATCATGAAAATGCCCGGTCTACCTAAGTGCCCTGCAGCTGAACATATTGATGTTGATGAAGCAGGAAATATTACTGGGCTTTTTTAACGAAAACATGAATCACTTACTACGATAACTGAGCGCTTCAGATACATGGGCGCTCGTGATATCAGCACTATCAGCCAAATCAGCAATCGTCCGTGCAACGCGTAATACCCGATGATAGCCACGAGCAGATAAATTCAGCCTTTGCTGGGCAAGCTGTAATAGCTGCTGCTCGCCCGCGCCTAACTGGATATATTTGTCTATCTCGCTTGGGTTTAGCTCGTTATTGACTTTTTGCTGTCGTATTAATTGGCGATTATGTGCTGCAGATACTCGCACACGTACTTGTTCAGAGGTTTCACCTGCCTGCGTATTTTGTAAGTCAGCAATCGGTAATGCCGGTACGGTGATATGCAAATCAATACGATCAAGTAGTGGTCCTGATAGCTTATCTTGATAGCGTTTAATCTGCTCAGGACGGCAGCGACACCGCCCTGAGCCATCGCCGTCATAGCCACACGGGCATGGATTCATCGCCGCCACCAGTTGAAAATTTGCCGGAAAAGTCATCTGCGAGTTGGCACGGCTAATGGTAATTTGTTTCGCCTCTAATGGCTGGCGCAGCACCTCTAACACCGTACGGTCAAACTCAGGCAACTCATCAAGGAATAATACACCCTTATTAGCAAGGGTAATCTCACCCGGTTTGGGACGTGAACCCCCACCGACCAAAGCAACAGCTGATATCGTATGGTGAACTTGTCTAAAAGGCCGTGTGCCATAATCATAATCACTATCTGCAACCGAATAGGTACTGGCGACCTCTAATGCATCCTCCGCACTCAAATCTGGCAAGATAGTTGGCAGGCGTGACGCCATCAAGGTTTTACCCGAACCCGGTGGTCCTGTAAATAACAGCGAATGACCACCTGCTGCGGCAATCTCTAAGGCGCGCCGCGCATGATGCTGTCCTTTGACGTCTGCCAAATCTACTTGATAGCCTATATGCTGCTGGGTAGGACTTGGCTCTACTGCCGTTAAACGCTCATCCAAAAGACTGCTATCAGTGAGCGACTGCAAATGATTACATACTGCCTTTAAGTTTGTCGCTGCCAATACGGTTATTCCTTCCACACGGCTTGCCTCTGCCCCATTGATGGTTGGGACAATTAATTGCCGTGTTGGTGACATCACCTGTTCATTATCTTTTAAAATTTGTGCCGCCAATACCTTAGCTTTCATCGCTCTTGCAACCGCCAAGCTACCGCTTACTTGCCGCAGCTCACCGTTGAGCGCCAATTCGCCGATAAACTCAAATCCTGCTAGCACCTCTGGATCTAATTGATCACTGGCTGCCAAAATACCAATCGCAATCGGCAAATCAAGGCGAGCACCATCCTTTGGTAAGTCAGCGGGTGCTAAATTAATCGTTAATCGTCTATTAGGAAACTGAAATCCAGAGTTGAGTATCGCTGAGCGCACTCTATCCTTACTCTCACGTACCGCCGCTTCTGGCAGACCGACTATGGTCAACGCAGGCAGTCCTTGCGATAGATGTACCTCAATGATAACTTCAGGCGCATGCAGCCCGACGACTGAGCGGGTATAGACTTGAGCAAACGACATAAGCCTTTCCTATATAGAGATTTATCGATAATAGAGGATTATTAATAAGTGAGCAAATGTTGTTTTTTATTTTTAATTTACTTAAAAAATATTGTCAGTGAGATTCTTTATAGCCCAATCATACAACCTTATGGGTATATACCAAAACCGCTGACTATGCCACTATAAGCTATGATTTGTTATAATGGTTATTACTTGTTCTAGTGGTCATTTTTTACAACTTGTTTAATAAATATAGCCAGTGAGAATCAACAGATGAGCTAACCATTACATCATTATTGATAATGAGCTCAACTCCTCATTATCGAACCGTTATTGTTATCATCGCTATTAGCAACGCCATATTCGACTCAAAAAAGCCATACACTGATTAAGCAATATGGCTATTGGCACAGTCACCACGAGGAATCTTGCATGTCAGAACCATTCGATACTCATAGCACAGCTGAGCACTCACTTAACGCAAACGAGCAGCCTACTACCGTACGCCCTGTGACGCAGCCGGACAACCCATATGCCAGTACTCGTGGCAGCATTAGTACTAAGCAGCTACCAGCATTTGATGAAGAGATCATCAATAAATACAATCGTTCAGGACCGCGCTATACCTCCTATCCGACTGCTTTAGAGTTTTCACCGATGCCAGAGGAGCTTGAGACAAAAATCCTGCAAGAACGCGAAGCTCATGCGCCACTATCGCTCTATTTTCATATCCCTTTTTGCCGTCACCTTTGCTATTACTGTGCTTGCAATAAAATCATCACCAAAAAGAACAGCGATGCAGGTGATTATTTAGAATACCTTATTGCTGAGATTAAGCATAAACGCAGCTTATTAAAATTACCAGAAGACGGCAAAAAACCACTGGTTAAACAGCTACATTTCGGTGGTGGTACGCCAACGTTTTTACAAGATAATGAGTTGATACAGTTGTGGGAGTTTTTACAGACGCAGTTTGAGTTTTTACCAGAAGACCAAGGTGATTATTCTATCGAAATTGACCCACGCGAGCTCAGTAGCGAAACTTTAAAAGTGTTGCGTAGCTTGGGCTTTAATCGTGTGAGCTTGGGTGTACAAGATTTAGATGAGACTGTACAAATTGCCGTCAATCGTGTTCATTCCGCAGAATTGATTGAAAATGTATTGGCAGAAGCGCGTGAGCTAGGTTTTCATTCTATTAATATCGATCTGATTTATGGTTTACCGCATCAAACCCCAGCAACATTAGATAAAACCGTACGCCGTATCATTGAGATGTCGCCAGATCGCTTGTCGGTATTTAATTATGCTCATTTACCTGAGCGCTTTAAATCTCAACGACAAATTAAAGATGAGGACTTACCTACCCCAGCTGCCAAGCTCACCATGCTCGGTAATACCATCAACACCTTAACCGAAGCAGGCTATCAATATATTGGTATCGATCATTTCGCCAAACCTGATGACGAGCTTGCCGTTGCCCAACGTGAAGGAAAATTACATCGTAACTTTCAGGGCTATACCATCATGGGCGACTGTGATTTATTGGGGTTTGGCGTCTCTTCCATCAGCCAAATTGCAAACGCTAATAACAGCTATATCCTACAAAATCATACCGATTTGCAGGTTTATAAAGACAATATCGATGCGGCACGTAGCAATCCTACCATCATGCCAGCGGTTAACGTGATTAAAACCTCTATCAAAGATCGCTTACGTGAATATGTCATTATGAATTTATTATGTCATGACTATATGGATTTTAGAGACATCAATCAGAAATTTGGTATCGATGCGGTTACCTACTTTATCGATGAGATTCAACAACTAGATGATATGCAAAAAGACCGTTTGATTGATATGGATGCTGCCGGTATCCGCGTCCTGCCAAGAGGACGCTTATTGGGTCGCAACGTAGCCATGGTATTCGATGAATATCTGGAAAAGAAACATAAAAACCGTTTCTCAAAAGCTATCTAAATAATTAGCTTCTTAAATAAAATATCAGTAATAAAAGAGACCTCAATCGAGGTCTCTTTTTGGCTAGCGATAAAGATTGTAACTTATCTCTAACTATTCATATAGTTAAAATACCTTAAAAACGCTACGGTACTGCTGGTATAAATTTTTTGCAGCCTCTGTCTGCGTAGGCACAGCAAGCAAGAAAAATTGATATCAGCAGTATGTTATGTATCGATATTGCTTTTCCCTGACTATATCTACTCAGTTGGCATCACAAGATAAAGCCGATTGGCATCTTCTATGGTTTTTTCTGCATCTAAATATTTTTGCTCAACCGTACTCTTTGCATCGACTATCTCTGTATCTGTCATCGCAAAGTCATCATCATTAAGTAAACCTAACGAGCCATCTTGCCGTAACCATAACCCTTCAAGCTTATCATGCGGATAATCTAGTGTAGTAAGCACATCAACAACCAAGGTTTTTTTAACAGGCTTAATAGCCATCTCTTGCAGTATTTGCCAGTTTTCTTCATTTTCTGCTATCAATTGCTCAAGCGCTTGCCCATTGATAGTCAAGCCAAGATTTTCATCTTGTTTGATACTTTCATTACTTAGCATATCTTCAATATTATTTGCCTGAGAGAGGTCAATTTTATAGATAAGTTTTTTTGCCGCTTTATCCTGTAATGGAAACTTACGGTCATGCTCAATCAGATAAAACTCATGGTCATTAATAGCAACGATTCCTGACGCCACATGCTTTGCATTATCTAAACGATATAAATATTGTGCTATTTGCCCTGAGATTAAATTAATAGTAATAATGCGTACCAAGCTAGACAGACGCCCTGACTTATCAAGATTGTCCATAGAGGATTCCATGATACCCACAAGCGTGCTTTGGTCTGGCGTAATGGTTAATGCTTCCATACCGCGATTGGCTCGGCGTTTGGTAAACTCTGCCGGTAATAA
>NZ_DATIRM010000132.1:0-3312 GCF_035469765.1 Psychrobacter sp. | reverse complement strand
ATCGCAGGACAAGATAAAGCCAATCCACTAGCGACCATCTTATCTGTAGCTATGATGCTGCGTTATACCTTTAAACAGGAAGAAGCTGCACAAGCGATTGAGCAAGCGGTCAGTGATGTGCTTGATGATGGTTTACGTACGCTTGATATTTTAGACAGCAGTGAAGCTGGACTGAAGCAGGTAGGATGCCAAGAGATGGGGCAGGCTGTATTGGCTAAGCTGGTATAAGTTAAGCTCTGCTTTGAGTGTAAGCAACACTTACCCAAGATAAGAAAATAAACCCATAAATTGCTTGGCAGTTTATGGGTTTTTTATACTGTATATGTTGAACCGTGCCTTATTGTAAATAAACCGGCGATTTTATTCACCCTATTAACAAAGTTAGGGCAAGAATGGTCAGTTATTAACATAAAGCCTTTAGGGGAGAGTAGTATAGCTATGGCAAGATGCTCTCGTAGTAAATTTTGATAAATTTTTCGATACATAGTGATGATTTAGGAGGGTTTTATGTCTCAACTACTTAAGGTTGGCAGCGTCATTGTTGCCATGGGTACGGCATCAGCATTATTGGTCGGTTGCAGCAATGCCAATACCAATGCCAATACCGATACCAATGACGATAGCGTACAAACGACCAGCGCCAGCACGGCATCTGACAGCGGTGCGATAGACAATGATATGGGTACCAGTGCAGATACTACCGCAGCAGATGGTAGTATGAACACAGACAGCACAATGACCGATAGCAGTGACATCAGTCCAGTCACCAACGGCGTCAGTCAGCAAATAGAAGGCGACAGCAAAACTGCCAACTCACTAAATAAATTGCTACCCAAAATTAAATACAGTACAGAAAATCTGTCAGAGACCGCCAAAAAGGTCAATCAAGCGACATGGACCGCTGGCAGTAAAATTGATCGTGACGTCGGTGCTAAATTGCAAGCGCTACTGAACTGGAATCACAGCGGCGTTGGTGCTATTGACGGCTCCTGGGGAAAAAACACGCGCAAAGCCATGCAAGCTTTTCAAAAAGCGCAAGGGTTACCAATAACTGAAGAAATTGATACTCAAACTTGGCAAGCCTTGACCAAAAATAGCGCGCTCACCTCACAGCCTGTATTGGTAAGTTATCAGCTTACTGATGCTGACGTGAATGTCAGCACTACCAATATTCCTGCTGATGCTGAAGCCAAAGCCAAGCTCGATGGTATGTATTATGAAAGCGTCCTTGAAGCCTTGGGCGAAAAATTTCATATCAGTCGTGATTATCTCAAATCGCTCAACCCGAATGCCAGCTTTAAAAGTGGTGAAACCATCATCGTCTACAATCCTGGTAACCCTAATACCACACCAGTGAGCCGTATAGTCGCTGATAAAGAGACGCAAACCCTATATGCATACGATGATAATAACAATTTGATTGCCAGTTATCCGACGACAGTGGGCAGCACGGCAACACCGTCACCAACGGGTACGCATCAGGTCAAAGTCAAAATTCATGAGCCTAACTACACCTATACTGGTGATGATGGCGAAAAAACCATCATTCCGCCAGGCCCCAACAACCCCGTTGGTTTGGTATGGATTGGTCTTAGCAAGCCCTCATACGGTATCCACGGCTCACCCGATCCTGAGCGTATTAGCCGTCAGGCATCAGCAGGGTGTATACGTTTAACCAATTGGGATGCGCTTGCATTACTTGGCGTGATACAAAGTGGTGCAACCGTTGAGTTTAAATAATGCTTAAATTCTAGACAAAAAAATACCGCTGATATTTAGCGGTATTTTTTAGGGTAAAAAATATATTAACTTACTAAAATATGATAGGAAATAATGAGTAGGTTAGCAGTATCATTATTATTATCAGTTAAACCACTCAAGCATTATACATATGCTCTTATAACTATCTTAGTAGATAAGAATTTAGTTTTTACCACGGTAAGTAATGCGACCTTTAGATAAGTCATAAGGTGTCATCTCAACCTTAACTTTATCACCAGTCAAAATTCGGATGTAATGCTTACGCATCTTACCTGAAATGTGCGCAATGATTTCGTGTCCGTTTTCTAAACGAACTTTAAACAAAGTATTTGGAAGGGTGTCAATGACTTCGCCTTCAAATTCAATAATCTCGTCTTTTGCCATAATTTGTATCATCAATCAATTTAAAATAAGCCCATATTATACGTAAGTTAGCAGATTAAAGCAATACGGAACCTGATTTTTACTTGACAGCTTGTAAGTGATATGTATGCCAGATTATATGAATCTAATCGGGCAGGTTGAGCCAAATAGGAGTGAGTGGTGCATTTGGCAGTAAGGTTTGAAAATGCTCAGGATAATAGGCATTAATAAAATATAGTCCATCACCAGAAGCGGTAGGCGGCGCTATCGTACGATCCTTTTTAGCCAAGATATTTAAAAAGTCAGCTGGTTCTAATTCATGTCTACCGATGGCATATAGCGTACCCATCAGGTTTCGCACCATATGGTGTAAAAATCCATCAGCTTGAATATCAAATACAATAAATTGACCATGAGCAAATAGGTTGGCATGGCTAATATGGCGCACAGGCTGATTGGATTGGCAAGCAGCAGCACGGTAGCTACTAAAATCATGCGTACCAACGATATCAGCTGCTGCGAGCTGCATGGCTTTTAGATCAAGCGGCTCATGAATATGTGTCACCTGATGATTGAGGATAGCAGGACGCTGAGTTTGGTTTAAAGTAATGTAACGATAACGACGGGCAATAGCGGCAAAGCGAGCATGAAAATCAACAGGCATGGGCTGAACCCAGCGCAAGGCAATATCATCAGGCAATAGGCTATTAACACCGCGCAGCCAATTGTGTGTGGGTCGATAAGCATGGGTGACAAAATGAGCAATCATATTGCCGGCATGAACGCTTGAATCAGTACGCCCTGCGGCAATCACTTCTACTGGTTCATTGGCGACAGTGCTAATGGCGGTCTCTAACGCTTCTTGTACGCCCAATACCTCTCTTTGGCGTTGCCAGCCATGATAATTGGTGCCCAAAAATTCAATAGCAATGGCTAAAGTATAAGTTGGGCGGTTTGCTTCGTTATTTGCGGTTATGGGTTTGGTCATGTTGGAGCTTATACAGAATTTATGGGTGAAGGTTTAGCGTTTTTTGATACTGGCGCCCGTTTGCTGGACATTGTTTGACCAGCGTTGTCGTCGCTGTGCTGGACTATCGTAGCGTAGCAGCAGCCATAGTAAGCGTGCATAAATGGCTGGAATGGTTAAGCGTCCACCGGCAATCACTTGATAATCGTATTGCCAACTAC
>NZ_DATIRM010000131.1:0-12921 GCF_035469765.1 Psychrobacter sp. | reverse complement strand
TCCAGTAAGAGTATTCTTACTAAATTATCCAAACCAATTTGGTTTATCCTATTTAGCGAGCTGACCATCATATCATGTTTTAATAGTCTGTCAACTTCTTTTCTTAATTTGTTTCGTTAAGCTAACTGGATAGTTAATGTGTAATCACACCCTAACTGCTTCCGGTTCGTCTTAATGAGGTGCGTATTATAGACGCTTAAATTATTTAGTCAAGAGATAAATTATTTTATTTTGATTTAAACTAAAAGTAATTTATTTGCTTGGTTAGATTGTCTAAGTGGTAATCCACTCTCAATCCGCCTTCCTCTCCGACTGGATGGCAGTATACGCGCTTTAGGGAGAGGGTCAAGGGGGTTTATCTGCTATTTCGAGGATTATATGACCTTATAATTAATACTATATACTTATCAACCAGTTAGGGTTAGAAATATTTTTATCTTACTGTGGCAAGCACTCTATCAATCCATATCGCGCCTTTATTCTATATAGCTCCCTTTCTATACAGCTTATATACAACCATTTTATAGCTTCCCTATCTTTTTAAAGAAATCTTTATAGGCAGCGACTTTTTTATCTAAGGCTAAAGGGTATGCACGTGAAGTTGAAGGCAGTCTATATAAGGTTAGATTATTAACATCAGCTTTTTTATTATCTCCATCCTGCCATTCATAAGGGTAATCCATACTTTGATTGGTTTTAGGATACTTGGACTTAGCTGGTGGCTCAGCTAATAAGTTGAGTAATACTTCGGTTGCCTTACCTCCCGTGGTAAATAACGTTTTAACCTTTAGCACTTGTGGCAAAATATTATCTAGGTCAACTGGCGTGACGACGGTTAAATTTTTGTCTGAGGCATTGCCCGTTTCACGAATGGCTTGCTTGACGGTCGGACAAGAAGCAATACCTCGCTCGAACATAAAGTCGCGAATACGCTCAGGATCGAATCGTTTTTCATCGCCTATTCTAAAATAATCAATATCGTCAAAAAAAACACTGCCATAGATACGCCACATATCATTATAGAAATTCGGATAATGAAAACGCATTGCCCATTTATCAGCGGTCGGTGGAAAGGTCCCCATCATCATCACAGTAGCATCAGGCGGTAAAACAGGACCGAACGGATGGGTTTCTATATTGTTGCTATCGTGCTCTGATTTCTGTGTGCACACAAAGTCGTTAGCAGCTTTTGCTCGTTGAGTGGGATTATTCGGTGAGGTTTTGGTCATAAGATTCTTCATCAGAAAAGCGGTTTTTTTGGTATCATAGCAAGCTTAAACACTACTTCATTTGTCATAGCGCCATATAGTCAAATATAGTCGGCTTAAATAAGAGTTGGCTCGAATAAAAGCAGTCAATTCATGTGACTCGCTTTATGACTAAAACATTAAGCTTACTATTTATAGGCTAAATATAGGGTTGAAGTGCGGTAAGTGTTTGTATCTTTTATACCAATAGCAACCGCAGTAACTGCGCAAGCGTCAGACCAAAAACCAAGAGAGTACTTATGAGCGACTTAAAAATCACTGTCATCGATCACCCGTTAGTCCGTCATAAACTCAGCCTCATGCGCGAAAAAGACTGTAGTACTTATAAGTTTCGCACCTTAACCAAAGAGCTTGCACGCTTAATGGCGTATGAAGCGAGCCGTGATTTTGAAATCGAAACCTTTCCAATGCAAGGCTGGTGTGGTGAAATCATCGGTGAGCAAATTATCGGTAAGACGGCAACGATTGTACCGATTTTACGTGCCGGTATTGGTATGTTGGACGGCGTGCTCGATTTGATTCCTACGGCAAAAATCTCGGTCGTAGGTCTACAACGTGATGAAGAAACCTTACAACCTGTGCCGTTTTTTGAAAAATTCGTCAGCCACATGGACAAACGCCCTGCTCTGATCATTGACCCAATGTTAGCGACAGGCGGCTCTATGGTAGCAACCATTGAGATGCTAAAGAAAAACGGCTGTACGAATATTAAAGCACTAGTGCTGGTTGCCGCACCTGAAGGTGTACGCGTAGTCAATGAAGCGCATCCTGATGTGACTATTTATACCGCCGCTCTAGACAGTCATTTAGATGAGCACGGTTATATTATTCCAGGTCTGGGCGATGCTGGTGATAAAATCTTTGGTAAGCAATTATTTAATAAATAAGCCAAAGCAATTAAACCAAGACAAACCGTCTTTATAAACACCATGACATATGTACAAAACATCAATGATAAGGATATAAGATGAACGTATTGATTACAGGAGCAAGCGCTGGTTTCGGTAAAGCGCTAGCCGAGCGTTTGGTTGCCAACGGTCATCGCGTGATTGGTTGTGCCAGACGCCTCGATAAGCTTAATGCTTTGGCAGACACTTTGGGCGAGGCATTTTTACCTGTGGTCATGGATGTCAGTGATACCACTTCTATTCCACAAATTATTGCTAATTTGCCTAATCATTTTAAGCAAATCGATGTCTTGGTGAATAATGCTGGGCTTGCACTCGGTACAGAGCCTGCGCACAGTGCTAGTCTTGATGATTGGATGCGTATGACCGACACCAATATTAAAGGTTTGATGGCGCTGACTCACGCGGTCTTGCCAGCGATGGTCGCACGAAATAGCGGCTATATCATTAATGTTGGTTCGATTGCTGGCAGTTGGCCTTACTTTGGCGGTAACGTTTATGGTGCGACCAAAGCCTTTGTAAAACAGTTTAGCTTAAACCTACGAGCTGACTTAATAGGTACGCAAGTGCGCGTGACCAATCTTGAACCAGGTAATGTTGCGGGCACTGAATTTTCAAACGTGCGCTATCATGGTGATGATGATAAAGCCGCTCAGGTTTATGACGGCTTTAAAACCATGACCGGCGATGATATTGGTGATATCTTATTATGGCTGATTGAGTCACCTGCTCATATTAATGTCAATCGCTTGGAAGTGATGCCGGTTGCACAAACTTATAACGGTCTGACGATTGCTAGGCAAGATTCCTAAACCTTTATCTGATCGTTTTGCTCATTAACGTATCTCATAAGACCGAAGCAATATAGTCTCATCTATATTGCTTCTTTTTTTGGTACTGATATCCTCTTCATTGACCAAGCGCAAATCTTGAAAGTCTAAAATCAATACCTCATTGCGCAAGCGCTCACTCGTACGTTTATTGTGCCGTATCGGAAATCCTAATACTTGCTTACCCTTCACCACTATCTGATTGATAATGATGATTACGTTATTCATCACAACTTCCTCATTCATCTTTTGCGCATTAATCACGGCAGTGGCTGGATTAACGGTTGTGGTCAAAATTTTTGTCTGGCGCACGCTTTTCGGCAAATCTCCTGCAAACAATAAGACTTGCTCTAACGGTAAATACTGCGCGTGTCGCATTAATTCCTGACGAAATAATGCTGGCATATCACTATTGAAACTGTCTTCGGTTTGCTGAGAGAACGCCGTAAAATTACGATGTAAATAACGTCCAAATACGCTGGTATTAATCCAGTCTTGATAAGTATCATTTGCTGATAATTGCTTATTAAAAGCGTCGGCATCTGGCGTAATATCTGCTGTCAGCATTGCCATCAATAGCGCCTGCGGATTGGTAGATATTTGCTGCTGCCAAAGTTGTGGATATAGGCTGCTATCAAGCAATGTTAACGTCAGCTTGCCCATAGACTGATATCCTTATATTTTATCGACTTGCCAGTAAATCTAATGGTTACAGCGCATCATAGTAGCTAGTCTTACTGCTACGCTGCTTTTACCGCTAAGCAAATTTTATGCTATGTTCAATTACCTACTTTAATATAGCAGTCTTTTAGAAATGAGATAAAGACTTTTGCTACGATACATTTTGGCTAAATCGACTTTGTAAAACCGCTTAATGAAAACAAGGTACATCGCCTTATGAAGAAAAACTTAATTAACTTGCCTGCTAAGTACCAATTGAAAACGATAAGCATCGTTTTGACTGACGGCACCTTGCTACCAGTGTCTGTCATAGGCAACGGCAAACCTATAGTATTACTGCATGCTTATGGCATGGATGCGCGTGAGTTTTTGCCATTTATTTTACCCTTGGTTGGCAAATATGCCTTTTACTTGCCGCACTTACGAGGATTTGGCGCCGCAAAAGATATCGACCTAACCCAGTTTGATTTTGTGCGCCAGTATGCCGATGATATCAGCGTCGTCATTGAGCAAGTTTGCTTGGCGCGTAATATAGAATCGTTGCCAGTTGCCGCTATTTCGATGGGTGCTCAAGTGATGTGGGCATACTTTGAGCGTTATGGCAGCGCAAAAGTAAGCCGCTATTTGAATATCGATCAAAGTCCTGCTATTCATAATCAGCCTGATTGGCAAGGTGGATTGTTTGGTGTGCGGCAGCAAGAAGTGTTCAACATCTTTCATGAGGTAATTGAGAGAACTTTACCTTACGCTGAAATAAAAAGCTTTACCCACCTACCTTTTTCTCTTAAACGTCGAGCAACAGATGTTGAACGACTGTTTTCTCTCTTATCCGTCAATCGCACGCGCTCGAAAGCGTTTATACAAGTGATGACTTATAAAAACGATCCCAAACTTGCGCTTTACGACCACAGTATTTGGCATCATAAAATGCGATGCTTACAAGCCTATTTGACATTACCCTATGACTTTCGCGGCGCGATAGAGCGTGTCACTATTCCAGTGGTCAACCTCATTGGTGGTCGCTCCAAACTTTACGATGCTAAGTGGCAGCAACAAGTCACCCAAATGCTACCCAATGCTCGCGAAGTTGTGTTGCCGCGCTCAGGTCATGCGGTACCAATGGATGAGCCGATTGGGTTTTATAAAGTATTGAAGCAGTTTTTGGCTGATTAATTTTAAATATAAATAAAAAAGCGACTCCAAAAGTCGCTTTTTATTTGAGCAATAAATTTTAAGCATTTTGAATCATCAATCAGCTAATGCTTTGGTCAGCTCAAATCGTGGCACTTGCTTACCCTCAACTTCAACCGTTTCAGAAAACATAGATAACGGTCGTACCCATACGCCATACTCACCATATAGACAACGGTAAACGACTAGCATTTCTTCCGTTTCGGAGTGCCGCGCGGTATGCAAGACTTGGTAAAGGCTACCTTTATAATGGCGGTAGATACCTTGAGGGATGGTTTGGTTCATAAAACACTCTACTTTTTAAAAAATAATAGTCGTTCATAAGTCATGACTGATACAAATAAATAAGGTCGACCATAAATGCCGACCTTATCTTTAGTTATCTTCTGCTTGATTGACTCTAGCTGATTTAAGCTACCGTTACTTGAGCATAAGCCTTTTTGCCTGCTTGGATAACGACTGTCTGACCAGCAGTTAAACTAAAGCCTGCATCGACCACTTCCCCATCTACTTTTACCGCGCCACGTTTGATCATGTCTTTAGCCGTTGAGCTGTTTTTAGCCAGTCCAGCTTGGTTCAGTACTTGAGTAATAAATAACGCTTCAGCACCTTCTAAATCTAAGGTCACTTCTGGTAAATCGACTGGCAACTCACCATCGGCAAGTACGTTACCCGCTGATTTGTGTGCATTGGCAGCAGCGTCAGCATCATGGAAACGCTCGATTAGTTCTTCAGCAAGGATACGTTTGATTTCTTGTGGATTGCGACCATTTTCCATCTCGCTCATCAAGCCTTCCACTTCTTCCATTGGCTTAAAGCTTAAAAATTCAAAGTAGCGTCGGATTAAGGTGTCTGGCATAGACAATAGTTTTTGGTACATAGTGCCCGGTGCATCATAAATACCAACATAGTTATTCAGCGATTTAGACATTTTATTAACGCCGTCTAAACCTTCCAAAATCGGTACCGTGATACAAACTTGTGGCTCTTGACCGTAACGACCTTGCAAGGTGCGTCCCATCAAAATATTAAAGGTTTGGTCAGTACCACCAAGCTCGACATCGGCTTTTAATGCGACAGAATCATAGCCTTGCACCAATGGGTATAAAAACTCATGGATAGCAATTGGCGTTTGCGCCGCATAGCGTTTTGAGAAATCATCGCGCTCAAGCATACGCGAGACAGTCAATTGGCTAGAAAGCTGAATCATGTCGCCCGCTGACATATCTTTAAACCATTCAGAGTTAAATACAATACGGGTTTTTTCTTTATCCAAAATCTTAAAGACTTGTTCCGCATAGGTCAGAGCATTAATTTTGATTTGCTCATCAGTCAATGGTGGACGTGTGCTGTTCTTACCAGAAGGATCACCAATCTTGGCGGTATAATCGCCGATTAGAAAATAAATCTCATGACCCAAATCTTGAAAATGCTTCAGCTTATTAATCAGTACCGTATGACCTAAATGTAGATCAGGCGCAGTAGGATCAAAACCTGCTTTGATACGCAGCGGGCGATTGAGTTTCAGCTTCTTAACCAAATCCTCTTCAGATAGGATTTCTTGCGTGCCGCGCTGGATAAGGGCAAGTTGCTCTTCTAGGGTATAAGTTTTCTCAGTCATGATGCTCTCTTTATTGTCTTTATTAAAGGTTAAAACGTTTGGGCTATTTAGAATCTCGTCGCCATCAAAAAATGTTAGAATTTGGCAGATATACTAGCGTTTTTTAAGGTAAATTGCCATGACCAACCCCGCATCGATTGCTGATAGTCAGAATAATACTGACACAAGTTTAAATTTAGATAACAGTTTAAATAATATGGACGACTTAAATTATGCCACCTTAACCGATGCACTCGAGCAAACGGTGTTTGAAAATTTCGATGATGGTTTATATATTGGGATGATGTCGGGCACCAGCTTAGATGGAATGGATGCGGTGCTTTGTCAATTTAGCACTGATAGTGCCAATACTAGTGGTGCGAGTATTAATGAAGATGGCAAACAACAACCAATGCACTTGTTAGCGACTGTTAGCCAAGATTTTCCGCCCCGACTGCGTGAAGTACTATTGGCATTATGTCAGCCTAATGGCGTCCAAGAATTAATACCAACAGAGGGTGAACCCAATAGTGAATTAGACTGGTTCGGTTGGGCAAGTAAAGCATACGCTGAATTTGCCAGCGAGGTGGTCAGTACCTTATTGCAGCAATCAAATACTGATAGTGAATCAGTGCTAGCGATTGGCTGTCATGGGCAAACGGTGCGCCATCGTCCACAAATGGGTTTTAGCTTACAACTAGTTGATGCCAATATCATCGCTGAGCGTACTGGCATTAGCGTCGTCAGTGATTTTCGCCGCCGTGATATGTCTGTTGGTGGTCAAGGTGCGCCTTTGGTTCCTGCCTTTCATCAAGACTTATTTACTGCGCCTGATAGCACGCGGGTTTTATTAAACTTGGGCGGTATTGCTAATATAGCCGTTTTACCAGCAGGTGCTCATAGCAATTTAGAAAGTGTAGACAATCAGCATATAAACAGTGTCGTTGGTTATGATACGGGTCCTGCCAATTTGCTATTAGATGCGTGGACGGTATTGCATACTGACAAGGATTATGATGCTGGCGGTGCGTGGGCGCAATCAGGACAAGTGGTTGAGCCGCTACTCAATCAGCTTTTGGAACATTCTTTTTTTAATAAAATCTATCCTAAAAGTACGGGGCGTGAAGACTTTAACCTAGCATGGCTGCAAGATGAGCTACAAAAATTCGATCAGGCTTCTGCTGATGTTCGTTATTCGTCAGCCGATGTACAAGCGACGCTCACTGAGCTAACTGCCATCAGTGCCAGTGCGCAAATCAATCTATTTATCAATGCTAGTAGCAATAATGCCGTTTATGTCTGCGGCGGCGGTGCATTGAATGATTATTTAATGACTCGCTTACAAGTACATCTACCACGCTGCAAAGTAGAAACCACTGCAAGTTTAGGGCTTGAGCCAACTTGGGTGGAAGCCGTTGCCTTTGCTTGGTTAGCAAGGCAGACACTCATGGGTAAAACCGGTAACTTGCCCGCTGTGACAGGCGCAAGTAAAGGCGTAGTATTAGGTCAAGTGTGTTTTGCCTGATCGGTCAAATTTTAGTTTACATGCGTACACCTATGTGTTTTATAATGGCTTTAGAAATACTCTCCTCTTAGGATCTGTCAGTATAGGATATAGCGCATGAGCCAGCACAGCAGTTTACCCAACGACTCACTTATCGACCAAGCTACGGATAGTACTATTAATAGCCCTATTGCCAATACTCCTACCACCGCTCAGACAAAAAAACGTCATAAGCCGCCACATTTCGAGCGCACTGATGAGCTGCGCGTTGTCGTGACAGGTATGGGCGCGGTCACGCCATTGGGACTAGATGTCGAAAGTTCATGGGCAGAACTTCTTAAAGGTAAAAGTGGCATCACCTCTATTAATCATTTTGATGCTTCTGGCTATCGGGCAAAAATTGCTGGCGTGGTCAAAGACTTCGATCCAAAGCAATACATGAATGCCAAAGACGCGCGCCGCTATGATGAGTTTATGCATTATGCGGTTGCGGCCTCCTCGATGGCGCTACATCAAGCAGGTTTTATTGACGAAGTGAGCGCCGCTGATGCTCCGGTACAAGGTGTTGATCAAGAGCGCTTTGGGGTGATTATAGGCTCAGGTATCGGTGGTATTCAACACATCGAAAACAGCCGTGATACTTTACGTGAAAAAGGTGCCAGTAAAGTCTCTCCCTTTATTATTCCAGGCTCTATCGTTAATATGGCAGCGGGGCTGGTAGCGATTAAACATAATTTAAAAGGTCCAAACCTTGCAACTTCCACTGCCTGTACCACAGCGACTCATGCAATTGGTCTAGCAGCGCGTTTGATTGCTTATGGCGACGCCGATGTGATACTGGCAGGTGGTAGTGAAAAAGGCTCAAGCCCGCTTGGTATCTCAGGTTTTGGTGCCATGCATGCTCTATCAACCCGCAATGATGAGCCAACTCGCGCGTCACGCCCGTTTGATAAAGACCGCGATGGTTTTGTGCTTGGTGATGGCGCCGGTGTCATGATACTAGAAAGCCTTGCTCACGCAAAAGCGCGCGGTGCGACGATCCTCGCTGAATTGGTTGGCTTTGGGATGAGTGACGATGCCAGTCACATTACTGCGCCGCCAGAAGATGGTAGCGGTGCAGCACGAGCGATGCGTAATGCTTTAAATGATGCCGGTATTGAGCCGTCAGTCGTAGGCTATGTCAATGCCCATGGTACTAGCACGCCTGCTGGTGATATCGCTGAGTCTATCGCCATTGAAACCGTATTTGCGCCTGTGAAAGATACTATCTTGGTCAGCTCAACCAAATCGATGACCGGTCACTTACTTGGCGCTGCGGGCGGGGTTGAAGCCATCTTTACGGTGCTTGCTCTGCAACATCAGCAAGTACCGCCAACGATTAATTTGGACAATGTTGAGGACAACTGTAATCTGGATTATGTTGCCAATCAAGCGCGTCAAGTAGATAATTTGCAGTATGCGGTGTCCAATAGCTTTGGCTTTGGCGGCACCAATGGCTCATTGATATTTGCCCGCTGGCCTGTCAATCATTAAGACGTCAAGCTTATGATTGAAACCTTGTAACCTTGGTGTCAGATTTACTACGTTTGTCTACTTGCAGCCCCTTATCATCCTTGCGTATGATAAGGGGTAATCTTTGCAACATTTATGGACGATACCATGTCAAGCTACTCATTTTCTCATCAGTTTTATCAGCGCTGGACGTGTGCGCCAGAGCCTATCCGTGCCTCAATCATCCAAGAACTCACCGATATCACCACCTTGCTTAAAGCCGAAACGCCTTTTGAAACTTTTGTTTTTAGCACCCATGACTTAGACGCCCACCTTGATGACCTCTATGAGAATCATGAAGCTGAGCAAGCTATCGCCAAGGCTATCGCTGATAAACAAGCTGCAGAACAGGTTATTGCTGAACAACAGCGTTTAGAAGAAGAACAAAAAATAAAAGCGGCAGAAGCGGCTAAGTTAAAAGAAGCCGCCCTTAAAGAAGAAAATAGGCTACAAGAAGTGGCAAAAAAACGCGAAGTAGATAAGAATGCTCAAAAAGAAGAAGAACAAGAGATACCATTAACTGCCACCAAAAACCATTTAGAGGCGGCTATAAAACCCGAGACTGCTACTACTGATAAGATAAACGCTGACGCTGGTGTGCAAGCCATTATCAAGGATGAATCTGATACTCAAAAACATACTATTAGCAGTAAGACTATCAGCAAGTATGCCAATACGATTGATGACGATAGCATTAAAAATGACAGCACCATTAAAAACGATAGCAGTATCAACGCCATCAATAATAAGGCCATTACTGCGATTAGCTTAGCTGTGAAGGATGCCAAACTAAGCGTTACTCACAAAGAGCTGATTCGTGAACTTGAGATGCAGATTGACGATTATCTGAGCGACCAGATGATGCTAATGTCTGAAAACCTAAAATCTTGGCTACGTGCTGAGATGACTCAACATTTAAGTGAGCAAAATAAACCGCTCACTAAAGATGATACGCAAAAAGATTAAAGAGACCTGTCAAAATAGCAAAAGCCCCGTCAATGATTAACGGGGCTTTTTTATGCTTGCTCAAAAGTGAGCAGTTTTATATCGCTTGCGTACGCTCGGTCAGCCATTCAAGCGCTGCGCCATCGACACGGTCTTTTAGCTCAGCATAGACTTGACGATGATAGTCATTCAGCCAATCGATCTCTATTTGACTTAACAATGACGACTCAATCAAACGCGTATCAATTGGGCAATAAGTGACGGTTTCAAAATTAAGAAAATCACCAAATTCCGTTTCTACCGGCTGAGCAATACGTTTATTAACCATCAAGTTTTCGATACGGATACCCCACTTACCTTCGCGGTATAGACCTGGCTCATTACTAGATATCATACCTTCTTTCATCGCGCGCTCTTTTGGCGTACTGGCACTATAAGCGATGACTTGTGGACCTTCATGAACATTTAGGAAGTAGCCAACGCCATGACCGGTACCGTGACCATAATCCATCTGAGCTTGCCATAATGGCGCACGGCAGATCGCATCGATTAATGGTGAGGCGATACCATCAGGGAAATGCGCTTTTGCTAAGGCAATATGCGCTTTAAGCACTGTGGTAAAGTCGCGTTTATGTTCCGCGTTTACTTGACCAATACCGACCACACGGGTGATGTCTGTGGTGCCATTCTGGTATTGAGCACCTGAGTCAATCAGTAATAAGCCGCCTTCGCCTTCATTGACATTAAGGTAGCTAAATTTCTCAGGCGTTGCGCGGTAATGTGGCAGCGCACCGTTTTCATTAAAGCCTGCGATAGTCGGAAAGCTTGGCGACACATAATGTGGCTGCTGGCTACGTACTTCAATCAACATACTATCAACATCCAGCTCACTTAAACGCTCGCCTACTTTTAGACGCTGCTCAAAGGTGGCAAAAAACTCACATAATGCTGCGCCATCTTGACGCATCGCTTCACGTACATGGTCAATATCAGAATCAGACTTCACTGATTTTAGTAAAGTACTTGGTGCCATTTTCTCAATAAAGCCCACGCCGTCGCCCATGTTGGATAAGATGCCAACAGCAACTTTGCTTGGGTCTAGCAATAATAAATCATCAGCTACCAGAGTACCTAATGCGTCTTGTATTGCCTCGTAATCAGCAAGTGTGATACCACTATCTTTTAGATATTGCGTTATCTCGCTACTGACTTTATCATTATCAATAAACAATGTCGCTTTATCAGCATCGATAAGCATATGCGCCAAAAATACCGGATTGTAATCGACATCAGCGCCGCGTAGATTGGTCAACCAAGCAATATCATCTAAGCTCGAAAGTAAATGATGCGTCGCCCCTGCCTCCATCATACCAGCGCGCACAGCGGCAAGCTTTTCACTAGCAGACTGGGCAATAAACTGCGCATCATGTTGGTATAGCTTGGCTTCTGGCAATGCTGGGCGATTGCTCCATATGTCCGTCAACACATCACGTTCAGTAATGAGAGTAATATTATTAGCGTCAAAGGCATCAAGCAATCGATCTTGTTCAGTGATAGACAATACATTGCCATCGACCGCCACGCTATCACCTTCCACCAAATGCGCAGCCAGCCAGTCAATATGGTTTGGCTGACCCGGTGATAGCTTCTCCAAACTAATACCAGTCCCTTCTAATTGTTCTACTGCATGTACCCAATAGCGGCTGTCCGTCCACAGACCTGCAAAATCAGCGGTAACGACTAACTGACCGACCGAACCGGAAAATCCTGATAGCCAAAACCTAGCCTGCCAATATTCTGGTAGATACTCAGACAGATGTGGGTCAGCAGAAGGGACAATAATTGCGGTAAGGTCTTGTGCCGCTAGGGTCTGACGTAAGCTCTCAATACGATCATGAATGGCTTGTTTATTCATTAGGTGATTCCTTATGAGTGTTTTAAAAATCAGTTTTAAAAATAATAGTATTCGGCGACTATCAATAGCCGTCTTATTTGAAAATTGATATGGTCATTAACATAAATGGAGAAGCACTCAAGACGAAGCAAAGAACTGTTTGACAACGTCGTTTAACAGAGCCTTTTGATATAGCCATGAGACAACGTTGATTGAACATAAGAAGAAAAAATAACATCTTTAGATGTTTGGGCGTACAGCAAGCTTTCAATAGTGTTAGGCAAATATTTCAGCAAATAAAACAATAAAACGTGCTACCAAGAATGATAACACGTCTTATTGTAGATTATTGACTTGGTCGACTCATCCAATCAACCACTTACTATTTAGCTGGCTTGATCCGCTTGCTCGCTCTGCTTGAGCATATTATTAATGGGTTTTGACAATAGCAAAAAGATCACTGCTGTCACCACCAAAAAGATGGTCATCGTTGTAAATAAACCGGGTAAACCTTCAATCTTATCAGCGGTTACGTGACCACCAAAGAAG
>NZ_DATIRM010000130.1:0-4558 GCF_035469765.1 Psychrobacter sp. | reverse complement strand
CCTCTACTAAGGAGGTTGTGATCGTAGCGAATGCTCCGCCGATAATAACACCGACGGCGAGATCCATCACATTGCCCTTTAAGGCAAATTCTTTAAACTCAGATACCATACTCATAATTTCTCTCCTCAAAAGGCTTATCTACCATAAAATAAGCGTATAAGTGATGAATCTAGCGGATTTTGGATATAAGCATATAATATATGTGCCATTCCAACAAACTATATTCAACTATTGTCTTTTTATTCTATGCAAAATGCAACACAAAAAAAAGCAGCATAGAATAGTGGTATACCACTCATTCTATGCTGCTTACTAGATATCTTTAATACAGAACCAAATAACGGATGACCATTATTTATTGGTCAATATTAAGCACCTTTCTTACGACCATAACGCTTACGCTCACTTTCAGTCAAATAGCGCTTACGTAGACGAATCGCTTTTGGCGTTACTTCTACTAATTCATCATCTTGAATGAATTCAAGTGCTTGCTCAAGCGTAAACTTGACCGCTGGCGTTAGCGTTAGTGCTTCATCAGTACCACTGGCACGAACGTTAGTTAACTGCTTAGCAGTCGTCGGATTAACCGCCATGTCATCGTTACGTGAGTTAAGACCAACGATCATACCTTCGTAAACTTCAAGCTGTGGCTCAGCAAATAATTTACCGCGTTTTTGTAGGTTAAATAGAGCAAAACCTAAGCAAACACCCTTTGCCATAGAAACTAAGACACCATTCGAGCGACCACCAACCTCACCAATCTTTTGTGGACCGTAATGTGAGAAGCTTGACGTCATGATACCCGAACCTGAAGTCAGAGTTAAGAATTCAGAGCGGAAACCAATCAAACCACGGGCAGGCATAGTCGCTTCGATACGCATGCGACCTTTACCATCAAGTTCCATATTGGTCATCTCGCCTTTACGCAAGCCAATCTGCTCCATGATAGAACCTTGATGCTCATCTTCAATATCGAAGACAACGTTTTCATACGGCTCTTGTAGCTTACCATCAACTTCTTTAACAATAACTTCTGGGCCTGAAACACCCATCTCAAAACCTTCACGGCGCATGTTTTCAATCAATACAGACAGATGCAGCTCACCGCGGCCTGATACTTTAAATTTATCAGGAGATTCTGTATCTTCTACACGTAATGCGACGTTATGAATCAATTCACGTTCTAGACGCTCACGGATATTACGCGAAGTCACAAACTTGCCGTCACGACCAGCAAAAGGTGAGTTATTTACTTGGAAATTCATTGAAACAGTAGGTTCATCAACCGTCAAAGGCTTTAATGCTTCAACGTGATTTGGATCACAGATAGTATCAGAGATATTTAGTGCATCAATACCAGTAATACAAACGATGTCGCCTGCTTGCGCATCTTCAACATCAATACGATCAAGACCATGATAGCCCATAATTTTCAAAATACGGCCATTACGAGTATTGCCATTTTTATCAATGACAGTTACTTGCGTATTGATTTTTACTTTACCGCGCTGAATACGACCAATACCTATAACACCAACGAAGCTGTTGAAATCAAGGCTTGAGATTTGCATACGGAAAGGTGCTTCAGCATCAACTTGAGGAGGCTGAACCACATCAACAATAGTTTTGAAAAGTGGCGTCATGTCATCAGCTAAGTTATCAACTTCTAGACCAGCAATACCATTCAATGCTGAGGCATATACCACTGGGAAATCTAACTGCTCATCAGTCGCACCAAGGTTATCAAACAAATCAAAGATTTGATCCATTACCCAATCAGGACGTGAGCCAGGACGGTCAATTTTATTGATGACAACGATAGGTTTTAGACCTTGCTCGAACGCTTTTTGAGTTACAAAACGGGTCTGAGGCATTGGACCATCAACCGCATCAACGACTAGAAGTACGCAGTCAACCATAGACATTACACGTTCAACTTCACCACCAAAGTCGGCGTGACCTGGGGTATCAACAATGTTGATACGGTATTCTGTACCGTCAGTGTTATCTGTCCAACGAATGGCTGTATTTTTAGCCAAAATAGTAATACCACGTTCTTGCTCAATATCACCTGAATCCATTGCACGCTCAGCAATGTTTGCACGGTCGCCAAAAGTACCAGACTGATGTAATAGCTTATCAACCAAAGTAGTTTTACCGTGGTCAACGTGGGCAATAATTGCAATGTTACGCAGGTGTTTGATATCGTTCGCCATATAAAATGCTCGTTTCGTCTTAAAAAAATGCAGTAGCAGTAAGCACCGCTGGATAAACTTTTGCCATTAACCAGATAAGTAGGATTACCCTATATTAAATGACCATACAATGAGTAAAGCTAGATAATTAATAGAAGTAAAACAAAGACTTATGGTGATAAATCTATCGTACAGATAGCTATGCTAATGTACACTTTGTCAATTTACAAAGTGTTTGGGTGGCTAGTATAACATTATTGAATCATAAATTTATGTAATAACTCACTTTTCTCAGTGCATAAATAAAAAAAAGCCACCCATTGGTTGGCTTTTTTTGTAACTAATCAGTTTATTACAAGATTAGCAGCTATTACTTATTGAACAACCATATCTTTAGTTTGTTCTACAGTCATAGTTTTGTCACCAGTGATGATGGCATAAACACGACGGTTCATAGCACGACCTTCTTCAGTGTTGTTGTCAGCGATTGGTTGGTCATAACCATAACCAACAGTTGATAGACGGTTTGGTGTAATACCAAATTCGTTAGTCAACATAGACTTCACAGCAACAGCACGGGCTTCAGACAGACGTTGGTTATAACGTGCTGATGGACCAGTTTTAGAAGCATGACCTTCTATGCGTGCTGTAGAGTTAGGATACTCACGCATCTTCTCTGCTACTTTAGCGATTTCAGGCTTGTATTGGTCTTTGATAGCTGATTTGTCGTTATCAAAGAATACACGTAGTTCCATTTTTAGCTCATCAGTAATATCTACTGGTACTGGGCAACCGCGCTCATCTACAACAACGTTCATTGGAGTGCCTGGGCATGCGTCGATGCTATCAGGTACGCCATCACCATCAGAATCAAGATCAGATTCTACAACAACGATTGGTGCAGTCTGAACGTCAGGCTCTTGCATAGGTGGTACAGCTACTGCAGGTGCTAAATGACCACCAAGTACTACTTCTAGACCGGCCAAAGCCATGCCTTCCCACCAGTTTTCGTCAAAGTTATGAATCGCACGAGCTTCACCACGTAGGCTTAGCGCATCATTGATACGATACATAGCACCTAGACCTAGGTTACCGATAGTATCTTTAGATTCAGCAACTTCAGTACCAGCTGCATTTTCGATTTCAATTTTAGATTGGCCAGCACCAACCAATACATATGGCTTAAGCTTATTATCAGTATAACCAGTGAACTCTTCAGTACCGATCAAGAAGTTACCAGAAATCATTTCTTGTTCTGCATCACCATCAGTACCGGTGCTAGCGATAGCATCAGTGTTAGAAACACCATACTCTACTTGGAACTGAGTAGAAGGAGTAAGCTCGATACCTAGTGCAGCACCAGTATATAGACCATCTTCTTTATAAAATCTATTAGTGGCAGTGACATCACTGCTGTCAAGGAATGTCTCTTGTTGTTCACTATCAGCGCCTTCGCTGTAGTGATAACCAAGTAGTAATGGGCTGATAGTTACGCCAGCGTTAGCTGCTAGTGGGGCTGCTGTAACAGCAAACAATGCCAAAGCAATTTTATTTAATTTCATGAAACTTCCTCCAAAGGATAATTTTAGTAATGCGTTAAGCAAAACTACTGCTCGAGATGCTTAAAAATAAACATCGTTGACGAACTTAAAACTACAAAGCAAAACCAATTAAGCAGTAGCTTAGCTATTCTCAATTCAGTTTACAACTTTTTTCGTAAACCAGCTACACATTATTACACGATAATGTCATAACTAAAACACATTCGCCTGCTTAACTTACTGAGAGCTAACACACTTTACACTTCTTATCTTTTGTATGTTAGGTCGCAATAGATGATGAAACGATTCCTACCTATTGTTGCAACTCATTTTAATACAAGTAGTTAATTTTCTCTATTGTTAAAATCATCAATTCACGAATTGAAACATTCTTTGACAGTAGACATATATTTAGTTTATATTTACCATTATATTAACAAACAATATTTCACTTATAACATCTAGTAGATTAATTTGATACTTTTTATGTTATCGATTATATCAAGAATATCTATCACTAGATTTAGATGCATGGTCGGACCCAGCAATATATTTAAAACCATCAATAATGACTAAAAACTATCTTCGCTGTCTCTTTCATACAGGTAGCAGTCCATTATGACCATATCGAACACAACTGTTTTAATACTCTCAAAGAATTCTGAAAACCAGAATGAACATGGCTTTACCTTAATAGAGTTAATCGTCACGGTTGCTATCTTGGCAATCATAGCGACGATTGCCACGCCCTATATCTTAAGTCTATTAGCACGTATGGAAGCCAGACGTATTGCAGGGCAAATAGACACTACTCTGACATT
>NZ_DATIRM010000129.1:0-14093 GCF_035469765.1 Psychrobacter sp. | reverse complement strand
ACTGCATAAGGCAGCTGACTCAATAAATGCTGCTCTGGACGTACCACATCTATCAAGCGCAAAATCTCAGAGGCGCAGTTGTCAGAGGTAAAGTAATAGGGCAATTTAAAATCTTTGGTTTCCCAAACGTGCAATATGATTTGCTGTACTTCCTCTGGAGTCAAATCCAATCGATACGTCCACACATCACGCTCATCGTCTTGCAGATATTTAGCCAGCTTTTCAGGATAAGGGTCAATCTCAATCAAATTGTTATAGCCACCCGTCATAGATTTGATGACGTATAGTACAAAGTTGTCCTTGGTATCCCCATCGACTGTATCATTTAGCGCATAAGCATGATGAATTTGGTTTGGGTCCGCCACACCTGCCTTTGAGTCGATACGCAGTAACGTATGGGCAAAAGCAGACAGAGGATTGTCTAAGTACTCTTGCGCAAACATAATAGACAGCTGCTCAGGGGCAAGCTTTTGCATCCATGCGGTTAGTTCTGGACAATCAACCTGCATGGCGGCTTTATCTATGCCTAAGGTATCACTTAGCCATTGTGCTCTTGCTGGGAAACGGCATAGCACAGAGTTGCTATTAGTAGTCGTTTGAACAGCCTTATTAGCCTTGGTGTTATTGGTCGTCGCAGCCATCTCCTCAGCAAAAGCAACCAGCATGGCATCAAGCTCAGCATCTGAATCTTTACGGCCATTTGGGCTTAAAAAAAAGCTGGCGTCATCAATCATGCTGATATTTTTATTTTTGCTAAACAGACCTTTTTTATCATCAGAGAAATATAATAAGCGTCGCCATGTCGTATGCTGGGCAAGATTCTCTGTTTTAGCCTGCTCACGCCATGAAGCTAGCAGCTGCTTGGTGTCTATTTCAGCAGCTGTTTCGGCTTTAGCGTTGTTATCTGTATTTTTATTAGTACTGTCATCGGCATTAAGCGCAAGCTCACCAGTCGTCACCAGTGAAGCAGGCGTTGGTAAAAATGCTTGTGCCTGCGCGGTAAGCAGCAGTCCAGCAATCGCTAATGGCAAACGCGCGTATCGGCTTCGCTGGATTGGCGTCTCATTTAGCGCAACATGATTTGAAACTGAGCGTATAGACATAAGACAAAATCTCGCACGTTAAGAATAATACGCTTATTGCGTTATCAGATTTAAAAAGATATTGCTGACTGTTTATGATGTTTTTTGGCGCAGCATTATTTAGGTAGCGCTTTTTTGTACCAAGATGACGATATATTTGCTATTCATTTATACAAAATTTATGATAAAACGCATTCGCGCTTTGCTGATCAATAACCATGATAAAAGAGAGTACTATGTCTATAGCCTCATCGATGACTATTAATGAGGGTCAGTTATCAGCCGCCACTTGGCTTGCATCGCCCAATACTAACAAAAGACCTGAACACACCTGCATTGATACGATTGTTATTCACAACATCAGCTTACCGCCTAATGAGTTTGGGGCGTGCGGTGCTGATGGCATTCATTACGTCAAAGCTTTGTTTACCAATCAATTAGACTGGGATGCTCATTCTTATTTTCAAACCATTAAAGGTGCTGAAGTTTCTGCGCATTTATTCATCGAGCGTGATGGCGCTATCACTCAGTTTGTCAATTTTGATGAGCGCGCATGGCATGCTGGCAGGTCAAGCTATCTTGGTCGAGCCGAGTGTAATGATTATAGCATTGGCATTGAGCTTGAAGGGTCAGATTTTGTGTCCTTTAGTGCTGCACAGTATGAAGCTCTGGCTCAAACCATCGTTGCCATTTATGACGCTTATCCCAAAACTCGTCGCCATCTGACTGGTCATAGTGATATTGCACCCGGTCGCAAGACTGACCCCGGTGATTATTTTGAGTGGACGAGATTACGTGAGATGGTGGATCAGCTATTAAAGTAATCACTTCTTGATTTTAATAATAACTATTCATCGATTGGAAAAATTATGACTTGGATTGAAGTGGTCGATTCAGCAGTAAAAATAGGTTTGGGTGCATTGATAGCAGGTGTTATTGCTTTTTTATTGTCTTCAACGCAACATCGTAATGAGCTTAAAAAAGCTAAAGTAGAACGCGAGTTTGAGATGTTAAAAGAGGTCGCAGAAAAAGTAGAGAATTTTAATACCATTGCTCTGAATTATTGGGCATTTGCCACTGATTGGCGGCGTAGACTGGTTCCAGACTCGTTTCTTCCTAAATCTAACGGATTCTTAGATTCTCAAAATAAATTATTCGATAGCTTTAGTGAGCTAACGAAAGCAGAGTCTTTATTACTACTATTTGGCTATGGTAGTGCTCAAATTAAGCTTAGAGAATATGGCGAAACAGTTATAGCTTTAAAAAAAAGAGTAGAGTCTGTAGATATACCTTTCGACCATAATGATATAGCCAATTATAGAAAATCTATGATTGATAAACGCTCTGAGCTATTTAGCCTTTTAAATGAAATATATAAAACCATTTAATCCTTAATTTACTTTTCGCAATGAAAAAATATTATTGCAGCTCATCAACATTTTTTAACACTCTATATTCCCTATTCAATGCATTTACCTAGGTTATGAAAGTGCTATAATCTGTGAGTTTTTTTGACTCCCGTAAATCAGCAAGCAACTTAGCAGAATAGGTTCTCATGGCAAAAAGTCGGTTATTTCGTTCAACCATGGTAGTCAGTAGCATGACCATGCTGTCGCGTATTTTAGGTCTGGTACGCGATATCGTATTACTAGGTGTCTTTGGCGCTGGTGGTCTAATGGATGCCTTTTTGGTCGCCTTTAAGATACCGAATTTTCTGCGTCGCCTGTTTGCTGAAGGCGCGTTTAGTCAAGCCTTTGTACCTGTCTTATCCGAATACAAAGAAAAATACAGCTTACGAGAAGTACAGATATTAGTTAGTCGCACTTCAGGCGCGCTGCTGTTAATTTTATCGATGCTGACCGTGGTGGTTATCTTAATGGCACCATGGGTCGTGACTTTATTTGCGCCCGGTTTTGCCGATCAACCTGATAAGTTTGCGATTACCGCTGAGCTGTTGCGCCTAACCTTTCCCTACTTATTGTTCATCTCAATGACCGCCTTTGCCAGTGGCATTTTACAAAGCTACGGACGTTTTGCGGCGCCTGCTTTTGCACCAGTATTGCTAAATCTATGTATGATTGGTGCTGCGCTGGTTTTTGCACCGATGTTTGAGACGCCTATTATGGCGCTCGGTTACGCGGTCGCTATTGCTGGCTTATTACAGCTTCTATTGCAATTGCCACAATTGTCGCAGCAAAAACTACTGGTTATGCCCAAAATCGACTTCCAGCATGAAGGCGTCAGACGTATATTGAAATTAATGCTGCCTGCTATCTTTGGGGTGTCGGTTACTCAGATTAATCTACTATTAAATACTATCTTTGCCTCTTTGATGATTGGCGGCTCGGTCTCGTGGCTATACGCCGCTGAGCGTATGAGCGAGTTACCCCTTGGTTTAATTGGCGTGGCAATTGGTACAGTTATTTTGCCAAGCTTATCAAAAAGTGAAGCCCAAAAAGACGATGTCAGTTTTAAAAAGACCATCGATTGGGCAGCACGCTTAATTATATTAATCGGCGTACCTGCATCGGCAGCACTGTTTATACTTTCTGATGTACTGATGCAAGCGCTATTTTTACGCGGCGAATTTACCTTACGTGATGCACAAATGAGTTCGCTCGCGCTAAAAAGTATGGCTGGTGGCATTTTGGGCTTTATGTTGATTAAAGTCTTTGCCCCTGCTTTCTTTGCTCGCCAGGATATCCGCACACCCGTCAGAATCGGTATTATTTCCGTTTTTGCTAATATGATTTTTAGTGTGGTTTTTATCGGGATATTTTACTTTCTTGAGATTCCACTGCATGGCGGGCTGGCACTTGCGACGACTGGCGCCTCATTTGTGAATGCTGGGTTGTTATATTACTTCTTGCATAAGCGCGATATTTTCCGTTTTGGTAGTCACTGGAAAAAGCTATTTGCACAGTTTGCGATCTCTACCAGTGCCATGGTCGCTGTGCTTTATGTCATGCTACCGTACTTTCCAACCGATAAGGCACAGTGGCAACGTTTGGTTGCACTACTGATTATGTGTGTGGTCGGTGCGCTGGTTTACGGCGTAGTGTTACTGGCAACAGGATTCCGTCCTCGCCATCTGAAACATGGTTAAAAGTGCTAGATGAGTTATTGCTTTACCAAACCAAAACAAGCGCAATATGAGAATTGACAATCAATGATGCGGATAGTTGCCATAATGGCTTATTGTTAAATCACTCACTATTAAGGTTTTATATGACAACTCAGCAGCTCACAGCTCAACGCTTACCTATGATTTTTGCGACTGGTTTACTCAGTGCTGGACTGCTAATAAGCGGTTGTAGCGATAATAACAAGGTAGAGACCCAGCCAGCAGACGAGATAACAGACAGCTCATCTGCTGTAGATACTGTTAAAAGTACGGATGCTGTCAAGGCTAATGCTGATGTTAATAAGACTGATAGCATAGCTAATAGTAATACGGCTACTACAGATAGCGACATTGTTAGTCACGATATCAGCCCTATCGCAGCCGCTGTGAAAGAGCCAAGTATATTAACCAATCGAACCCAATCAGGTACGCCAGAAAATACGGTAAAGCTGGCGCTTGATACCTTATATTATGGCGACGTCAAAAAAGCAGCGACATATTATAAAGTCGATATGGAGAATTTCGCTGAAGAGTTAAAAAATACCCAGTTTGCCTTTAAGAAAACGGTTGAAGCGGTCACTATTATTGATACCAAATATAATAACGATAAAACAAAAGCCACTGTCACAGGTGAGCTAAGACTAAAAGGTCAAAATGAGCCTGCTCCTTTGACCTATGAGCTGCAAAAAATCAATGGCGAATGGAAAATATTAGGCTAACGCAGGAGTGTGACAATAAGCACTTTAATCGTTATCGTTATTGTCATTATCTATAATACTAATACTTTTACCTAGCATCACCACATCAGCGATAAAGCCATCCATATCACAGACTTGTGGCATCAAACCCCATTGTGCAAAGCCAAGTTTACGAAATAATCCTAAGCTTGGCTGATTATGGGCGAAAATAAGCGCAGCGACATTATGAATCCCTAGGCTTGGTGCTTGCTGTAACATCCAGCGTACCAATAAACTACCTAGACCTTGACCATGATAGTCGTTATGGATATAAACGCTAATCTCGCTGCTGATATGATAAGCCGGACGTGCATACAAATCACTAAAGCTGCCCCAAGCAACGATAGGATATAACTGTATCTGTTCAGCGCTTTTACCTGCTGTTTCCAAAGCCATTCTAACTACGTAGATAGGTCGTGTTGCACTCTCGATATGCTCTGCAAACCAAGCTGCCCGCTCTTCATAAGTCACTGGTTCTAGATTGGCTGTCGCCTGCTTACCAGCAATACTTTGATTATAGATGGCTAAAACTTCAGATAAATCTTCTGCCGTCGCATACTGCACCATAAATGTATCGCCAAAATTATTCGTTAATATAGGCAAGTTAGCATAATCAAAAATAGGTTTAGCATTTGGGTTAGCTGTTATTGCAGACATAGCACCTCCGTAATGGGTTGTTCATTATTAATGGTTTAACCATCCTATAAATCGACATCTCAACAGTCAAACAAGCTTGAGTCCAATAAAGTAACTATGCTGTCAAATAGATAGTGCCGTTCCGTCATTATCAGCAGACTATAGGATGTTAGTGTGGCTATTTTACTTTATAATGGCTGATTTTAAACACATCGATTTTATATCCAGACGTGTTTTTCATTTTTTATCCGGTTTCATCTATCATAGCTGAACATTTATGAACACCTATTTTCTTGAGCAACTGATGGCGTCTTCAGACGCTTCGCCTACCAATACCAATCCTGTAGATTTAGCGCCCTGTGTTCTGACTATTGGCAATTTTGATGGCGTGCATTTGGGTCATCAAGCGATGCTCGCTCAAGTTCGCGAACTTGCAAAGGCGCACAAACTTAGCTCTGCTGTGATGATATTTGAGCCACAGCCGCGTGAGTTCTTTGCTCCTGCTACTGCCCCTGCCCGTTTAACCAATCTTGCCGAAAAGCAAGCTTTGCTAGCAGAATATGGCGTTGAGACTTTGATTGTCGCAGGATTCGATAACGAATTTCGCTCATTATCGGCAACAGCATTCGCAGATATCTTAGCGCAGCGTTTGAACGTACAAGCCTTGGTATTAGGTGATGATTTTAGATTTGGGCATGATCGTACCGGCGACAGTCAGTTTTTGCGTGATTATGGACTGCATGTGATTAATCTACATACTGTCACTGACGATAGTGATAAAGCGGCGCGTATCAGCTCTACTCGTATTCGTGATTTATTATTGGCAGGTGATATCGATGCTGCCAATGCTTTATTGGGTCGTGATTATGCCATTACTGGCACGGTCGTTGGCGGTGATAAAATTGGTCGCACTATGAACTTTCCGACCGCCAATATTGATCTAAAACGTATCAAACCTGCCTTACACGGTATTTTTGCGGTCGATGTCGTCAGCCTAGATAATGATGGCCATGTTATACCAGACGGTTTATTAAAACATGCAGATAACGACCATAAAGGTATAGCAGGACTGCGGGCGCATAGCCTATTTGGTACTGCTAATATCGGCACTAGACCTTCCGTCGACAAGACGCATGAGTGGCGTTTGGAAGTGCATTTCCCGCAGCTGCAAGCCGACTTATATGGTTTAACCTTGCAGGTGCGTTTTTTGCATTATTTACATGGTGAACGTCATTATGAAGGTTTGGATGCGTTAAAAGAAGGTATTCATAATGATGTACAGGAATTGATTGAATGGCGAGCAAAGCAAACGGACGGTTAAGTAGTAACCCTTTTAAGCAAACGCTTGATAAATAAAAAACCCATAACCTTTCACAGTTATGGGTTTTTAAACGACTAGTTTATTAGCAGCTTGTTTGTTAGTGCCTAGCTGATATTAGTAAACAGCTGATAACTTACGCCTGTGGATGCAAGCGTACATTTAACTCATCAATAACTTCTACCCACGCTGCATCTTTTTCCCATTCTTCTTGTAAGAACATACGTTGGTTATCGCTCCAAATACTGGCCTCTGTCAATTTTTCTTCTTTTGCTAATTGATTGTTTTCAATAAAGTGATCAATCGCTTCATCAGAGCTATCAAGACCCAACTGAGCAAATAACTCACTCATATTATATTCAGGTTCGCCTAACATATACTTTCTCCTTAGATGGCAAAATTTACTTATGCTTATTATTTAAATGAACCCGTTTATTGTAGCAAGCTTTATTTGAATAGCTGTTAATCAACGTTTATCTAACGTTATTAATTGTATTAACCTTTATATATTAATAGGACAATATGAGACATAAGTCAGATAGACATATATGAGATATAAAAAATACTGACTGTAAGCCAAAATTTATATCAAAAAAAGCCCTCATTTATCATGAGGGCTTTTTACGTCTAGTACTGAATAGAAACAGTGCTAATCTGAACTTAGGCTAAAAGCTTATGGAAGCAAGTGTGCTACTGCATCACGCTCTTCGCTAAGCTCTTGCTCAGTAGCTGCCATTTTCTCTTTTGAGAAATCTGATGACACATCAACGCCATCAACGATAGACCAATCGCCATTGGTACAAGTACATGGGAATGAGTAGATTAAGCCTTCAGCAATACCGTACTCGCCTTTTGAGTAAACACCCATTGATACCCAATCGTTCTCATCAGTACCAAGTACCCAAGTACGCATATGAGCGATAGCAGCATTAGCAGCAGAAGCAGCAGATGATGCGCCACGTGCTTTGATGATTGCTGCGCCACGTTGTTGTACTTCTGGGATATAAGTACCTTCGTACCATGCGCGATCAACTAAATCTAGCGCTGGTTTACCATTTACAGTACTAGCCGTCAAATCAGGATACTGAGTTGATGAATGGTTGCCCCAGATGATCATTTTTTTTACGTCATTAACCGTGCTTGCAGTCTTGCCAGCCAACTGTGCCATTGCGCGGTTATGATCCAAACGAGTCATCGCAGTAAAGTTACGTGGGTCTAAATCTGGTGCGTTACGCTGAGCGATAAGCGCATTGGTGTTCGCAGGGTTACCTACAACCAATACTTTAACATCACGGCTTGCAACGTCATTCAATGCTTTACCTTGTGCTGAGAAAATCGCAGCGTTGGCTTCTAGCAAGTCTTTACGTTCCATACCAGGACCACGAGGGCGTGAGCCTACGAGTAACGCATAATCGACGTCTTTAAAAGCAACGGTCGCATCATCAGTTTGGACGATTCCAGCCAATAACGGGAATGCACAGTCTTCTAATTCCATGACCACACCCTTTAGAGCGTCGAGTGCTGGAGCGATTTCAAGTAATTGCAGAATAACTGGCTGATCTTTACCTAGCATTTCACCAGAAGCAATACGAAATAACATAGCATAGCTGATATTACCAGCGGCACCAGTCACGGCAACGCGTACAGGCTGTTTCATTGACATTGAATACTCCCTAATTATTGATTAGATATTCACGATTCTAATTGGTGATTATCGATTTAGATAGCGACTTACTCGCTGAATGCTTACTCTCTGAATGCTTACTCGATTAATATAGTAGTCATAAACCGAGAGCTAGTGTAGCACTTCAGTCTATTAAGCGTCTAGATAAAGCAAGAAACCTATCCCTAACTATATTGTTACATTTTATACGATAAAATATTGACAATGTACATAGCAGGATAGGAATAGGTTACGCACAAGGTATGCGATGTGAAAGGAGAGATCATTAAACCAAACAAAGACGGATTATTTACCGCCTGAAATGACGAATTTACTGCCACAATTGTCCACGACATTATGACAGTTACCAAATTTACTGCCTTCATAACAAACATGGACATCCGTCAATATCCTTTGGCGCTGCGTACCTGCTTGACAGATTAAATCGATACTGGCAGGTGACATACCTTTATTTAGATTGGTCATCTGCCCAATAAAACGAGACTTTAAGACAGTATAACTGTTACCCGTATTAAGCTCGTTTGGCAGCTTTAGAGCGCCGGCATAGTTAGTAATTTGGCGAAAGTAATTGCTGGAGCTTAATGGACTACAAGCGCCATAACGTTGCCACGCTTGGGTACGTACTGTGGTATCGGGCATGATACGGTTAACGACTTTTAACTGTAGCGGTGTTATTCGTGGCTCACTGCCGCTTCCACAGTGTTCTCCATAACCCATGTCCAAACCTGACACAGTTAAAGAATAGCCTTCTAGGCACTGACGCATACGCGAACGCGTGGGTTGCAAGTTACATAATGCCGGTGTCATCTCAATCATCAGTACGCGCTGACCACTTTTGCTCGCGTTAGCCGCTTGGGCAGGCATAGCCATCATCCCTTGCAGCAATAGCAAAGTGGCAATAATAGGAGCTGTCCCACCTTTATGGTTATGCTGTTTACTTATCATATTGTTACTTACGTACTCTGATATCACTGTTTTTGGCATCAAGCCCACCTTGGTTTGAAGAGTTAACCGATGCCTAACATGCAACGATATGGGCAGTTTGAGATGTTTTTAATCATAGCAAGGTAAAATATTGAGTAATGATAAAATCAACTTTTGCAAAATAGCTTATAGATTTGATTAATGTTACTCAAATTGGCTAATCAGGCTCAAAGCATCGATTGATTACTTCAAAAACACCTTATGAAAAAATCATTCGTAATGACAGCAATGGTAGCAAAATGCCTCTGTTAATCTATAGCAAAAACGTAAACATGCATGATGGATGAATCATCTGTATTGACCATTTTTATTATTGAAAAAATTTGGTCGGCAAAATACGAATGCTAAGCTAACAAATTGCATCTGTAAAAAAACCATTAACCTTTTAGCGTTAATGATTTTTTACTATTGCTCAAATCAAAATGCAGCAGGTACAGCACCCATACGCTGGGTGATTGGCTGTCCATTACCCAGTAAACTGCTATAGATGGTGGCATTTTCCATCACGTGTTTGACGTAATTTCGTGTTTCAGGAAAGGCAATGGACTCAACATACTGATCCGCTGCCAATGAGCTATAGGTTGGCTGCCAACGCTTGGCATTGTTTGGACCAGCATTGTAGCCCGCCGTTGCCAATACAGGTTGGCTATTCAACTTCCCAAAGATATCACCCATATACCAAGTACCATAACGAATATTGGTATCACCGCTATTGGCACGACTTGCGCTATATGTCTCACCCAAATTACGAGCGATATATTTTGCAGTATCCGGCATGACTTGCATCAGTCCACTTGCGCCAACATTTGAGCGCGCAGAGGCTACAAATCGGCTCTCTTGACGCATGATGCCGTATGCCCAAGCAGGGTCTATACCGGCAGACTGACTATAACGAACGACAGCATCTTGGTGCGGCATTGGATGCGATATCGCAACGCTGTTTACGTTGTCAGTATTGTCAATGGCATATATTGCACGGTCGAGCCAGCCCATATCATACGCTTGACGCGCAGCAGCAATGATTAATTTTTCATCACGGCTATCACGTGCTTTTTTGACCGCCCAGTTCCACTCACGATTGGCATAGGCACGGCTGGCATCGGCGTTATATAGAGCAAATGCGCGGGCAAAATGTGGATTTTGCATGACGCGAGCACGATCCGCGCTACTGACATTAGGTAGATTTCTACCACCCAAACGGCTGGCATCAAAACGTTGACCGACTTTTTCTTTTGCCATCAAACCATAATACTCATTACTTTTGGCAAGATTTTGGTACATTTTCTTAGCAGTATTACGTTTGCTGCCATCGTTTGACTGCTCATAAGCGCGCGCTAGCCAATACTGCCATTGGTTGGTTTTTTGGGTTTCAGCATCCATTCTTGAGATGGCTTCGACCACATCATCCCAGCGACTAAAGCGAATCGCTGCCATGGCATAATATTCTGCTTCTTCAAAACTAAAGTCATTGTCTAAGCTATTACGGAACCAGTCTACGGCTTCAACGTTAAAGCCATCATCGGTATTGTGATTCATGCGCTGTACGCCAAGGGTACGATAAGCTGCGCGGCGGGTATCATCTGTCAATAATTTGGCTGAACGCTGATTGTCTTGCTTAATATCAAAATCTAACTGCAACGCCGCCTCACGATAAGACTTTTCGGCGACACGCCCCATCGCGTAAAGATACAGATATTGATTGGTTTGGCTGGCAGGCTCACGGGCAAAACGGCTAAAGAACGATGAAGGGTTGAGCTGGATGTCACTCAGTGACGCATAAGGAATAGAGGTACCTAAGCGTGAAGATAGTGCCATGATATCGCCGGTTTTGCCTTTACGCAGCATACGTTTGAGGCGAGAGACTCTCTCTGGATTGCTAATCAGGGCATTGTTATTCATCTCAAGCGCTAGCTGATCACAAAGGGCAGGCTGTTTTTTGGTCGTCAGCCAGACATCAGATTTCGCTGCCATAGCGCGCATGGTATCGCCGCCATTATTAAATCCAAGCGCAACGGCGCACTTCTCACTGTCATCAGCATTGGTAATCAGATTTGCCACTTGGCGCACGGCTGCATAATCATTTGAACCTGCTTTGGTTTCAGCAAAATCAGCAGCCAGCTTTTCTGCCATGACCGTATCTGGATATTGGCGAACAAACTGCGACACTGCTGCAGGACTTTGCGAATTCAAATCTACATTCATCCGCCAATAAGTAGGATACATGGCAAATAAGCCACCACTCATAGCTTGCTCATAATTATAAAGCGCATTGACATCGCCGCGCTCTGCCGCAATGGCTGCTGCGGTGAATGAACCCACGCCATTATCTGGTTGATGAGAAGTGCTTTGCTGACTGTTTGGTTGATAACCATCAGGCTGATAGCGCTCTACTTGATATTTGCCTTGTTGCTCAGAACTACCGCTCTCGCCCCATGTCAATTCTGCACAAGCTACTTGCGAAAAGCCCAAAGCACCGACTGCCGTTGCCAAGCTCAGTGCGCTTTTTTTAAGCGTCATTTTTTTAGAACTCTTATGCGTATCATTTTGATAGATGTTTTTATCAATCATATCAGGAGCAACCTGCGGCTTTTTCATACTGACTCTCTTTTATAATAGGTCTTAAACAGTTTTTTTAATTAAATCATCCTAAACAGCAGTTTTAGAATGATAAAATTGTCATTTATTCAATAACGCTAATAAGGTGGCATTCATCATACTATACTCGTTGCACTTGCAACCATAAGCTTTACTTTTCGCTAATAAAGTGGATAGCACTGCGTAACACGAAGGTGTTACTGCGTACAAATCGGCATCAATCATTACGCATCTTAGTTATAACCAAATAATCATCGATAAGCAATTGATACTATTATAAATAATCCAATCTACTTATAATAATGAGCAGACGCTAACTTTTCACATTAGCGCAGGGTTGTGATAAAATACGCCACCTGTTAATCGGCTAGCCCGCTATATTTTTGGTCAATCATGGACTTATCCTTATGAGTGTTACTGTATTTAATCCCCGCATCGATGACGCTGTTGCCTCTGACATTACTGCTGTCACGCCTGCCGTCACCGCACTCAATGAACTAAGTTCAGCCCAAGCCCCCGTAAAATCAGCCACCAAAAAGGTATTTGTCACCACTCAAGGCTGCCAGATGAACGTCTATGACTCGGGCAAAATGCTTGATGTGCTTGGCGACTCACACGGCATGGAAGTGACGTATGATATCGACGAAGCCGATGTACTGCTGATGAATACTTGCTCCATTCGCGAAAAAGCCCAAGAAAAAGTCTTTTCAGAGTTGGGTCGCTGGCGCAAACTCAAAGAAAAACGCCCTGAGCTAGTCATCGGTGTTGGCGGCTGCGTCGCTTCGCAAGAAGGCGATAACATCCAAAAGCGCGCGCCTTATGTCGATATGGTATTCGGTCCACAAACTTTGCACCGTTTGCCAGAGCTGTATGATCAATCGCATCAGCAGCGTGAGATTGCGCCAAAAAACCGTATCGGCACAGTGGATGTATCTTTCCCTAGTATCGAAAAGTTTGATTTTTTACCAGAGCCAAGAGTAGAAGGGTTTAAGGCCTTTGTTTCTATCATGGAAGGCTGCTCAAAGTATTGCTCGTTTTGCGTGGTTCCTTACACGCGCGGTGAAGAGCTATCACGTCCACTTGATGACGTATTGGCTGAAATCGACAGCTTAGCCGCGCAAGGTGTTCGTGAAATCAATCTACTTGGTCAAAACGTCAATGGCTATCGCGGCGAAAAAGACGATGGTAGTATTTGCCGTTTTGCAGAACTCTTACATTATGTATCACACGTCGATGGTGTTGAGCGTATTCGTTATACTACTAGCCATCCGCTAGAATTTACTGATGACATCATTGATGCCTATGCACAACTGCCAGAGCTAGTATCACACTTGCATCTGCCCGTACAAAGTGGTTCAAATGCGATATTGGCGGCAATGAAGCGTAACCATACTATTGATGTTTATATCAATCAAATTAATAAGCTGAAAGCCATACGTCCTGATATTCACTTATCTAGCGACTTTATTATTGGTTTTCCAGGTGAGACAGATCAAGATTTCCAAGATACTTTAAATCTAGCAAAAGAGTTAAACTTCGATCATTCTTATAGTTTTATCTACTCTAAGCGGCCGGGTACGCCAGCAGCAGAACTGCCGGACGATGTGAGCTTCAAAACTAAGAAAGAGCGATTGGCAAAATTCCAACAAGTCATTATTGATTCAACGCTCGCCAAAACCCATGAGATGGTTGGCACTACTACCCGAGTCTTAGTCGAACAAGTCGCCAATCGTCATCCTGATTGCTTGATTGGTACAGCAGACAATACCCGTACCGTTATGTTCCCTTATGCGTTAGATAAGATGGATGAGATGTTGGGTAAAATTGTGAGCGTGCGCGTGACTGATTTTGTTAGCCCGCACATGGTAAAAGGCGAGCTTGAAGAAGTGTTAGCTTAATCATTGTTTTAAATAAAACATCAAAAAAGCCTTTC
>NZ_DATIRM010000128.1:0-1837 GCF_035469765.1 Psychrobacter sp. | reverse complement strand
ACAAGGAAGATAAATGACAGCCAGCGATCAAGATATTCAGGTTCAACCCTTACATTCTAGTTATGATGAGCAAGAAGGGCTCAGCATTATCAAAACAGTGGCAGATATGCAGGCACAATTTTCACGCCTGCAAAAATTAAGCCGTACTCAACCGATTAACGATTGGGCAACGCGTGAAAACCAGCTCGACAATCTAGAGATTATGCTGAGCGATAATCAAGAGCTGCTTGCCAAAGCCATCAGCGCTGATTTTGGCTATCGTAGTGAATCAGAAACCCAGTTTGCCGAGTTGTTCCCAAGCTTTACGGGTATCAGTTATGCCAAAAAACACGGCAAAAGATGGATGAAAGCGCAGCGGGTATCAATCTCAGCGTTATATATGCCCGCACACAATGAGATTTTACCGCAGCCACTTGGCGTGGTTGGTATCATGGTGCCTTGGAATTATCCGCTATTTTTGGCGATAGGACCAATGATTGATGCGCTTACAGCTGGTAACCGCATCATGATTAAAATGAGTGAAGCAGCGCCGCAATTTGCACAAACGTTTGCAGAAACTATTTCGCGTTATTTTTCACCAGATATGGTTTGCGTGGTCCTTGGTGAAGTCGAGATTGCGGCAGCCTTTAGTGCATTGCCGTTCGATCATCTGCTTTATACTGGCTCTACCGCCGTTGGTAAAAAAGTAATGGCAGCGGCAGCGCCGAATCTAACGCCGGTTACGCTTGAGCTAGGTGGTAAGTCGCCAGTGGTCGTATTAGAAGGTGCTAACTTAGAAAACGCCGTTAACCGCGTAATGATGGGCAAAACTCTTAATGCCGGTCAGACCTGTATTGCACCTGACTATGTGCTCATTCAGCGTCAATATCATGAAGAATTTGTTCGTTTAGCAAGAGAATGGATGGGAAAGCACTATCCCAATATCGAAGAAAATCCTGACTACTCACGCATTATCAATGGCGCGCAGTTTAAGCGTGTCAAAGGCTATTTAGAAGATTTGTCCAGTGAAGGCGTCTATAGACTCACTGATGCGAAGTCTAATTTTGAAACGCGTCTTATGCCACCGGTGATTGTCAGCGAGCCTGCGCCTGAGAGTGATTTGATGCAAAACGAGATATTTGCACCTGTTTTACCGCTTATGCATTACGAGACGCTTGATGATGCGATTGCCTTTATCAATGATCGTCCACGTCCATTGGCATTATATGTCTTTGGCGATAGTAGCCATGATATTGACAAAGTTCGTACCAATACCGTATCTGGTGGTCTGTGTATCAACGAAGTCATTATGCATGTGGCACAGCATGATTTGCCGTTTGGCGGGGTTGGCGACTCAGGTACGGGCGCTTATCATGGTAAAGCGGGTTTTGAGCGTTTTAGCCATATGAAGCCAATCTTTATACAATCCAAACTGAATGGTCTGAATATATTATTACCGCCCTATGGTGGCTTATTTAAAAAGGCAATGGCACTGTTTTTGAAATAGTCTTTTTAAAATAGTGGCTTTAATGAATCAAAAGTATCCACTGCAATGCATTAATAGCATCTATTAAGGTAGGTGCTATTTTTTTGTCTAAAGAATCATTTGTTATCAGTGTGATAAGTGGCTACACTTTGTAATAATGATAAACAATAGTTTTATAAGCTTTAGATAAAAACCCCGCCATGGATGCTAGGTTTGTTAGGCACTATTACTGGGATAAAAACAGCCGTTTTCATAATAAAGATAATAAATAGGAGTGTACCGTGCGCCAATGGATTGCATTTAGCTTATTGCTAATAAGCTCACTATTACTGTCTTTGCCAGTCTCAGCTGCGCTACCAGCTTGCCAAGCGC
>NZ_DATIRM010000127.1:0-1895 GCF_035469765.1 Psychrobacter sp. | reverse complement strand
ACCTGCAGCCGTTGGCACTTATTCGCAAGCAGTGAAAGTTGGCAATACTGTTTATATTTCAGGTCAGTTAGGTTTCGACCCTAAAACCATGGAATTAAAAGAAGGTTTTGAGGCACAAGCCAAGCAAGTATTTGAAAACATCAAAGCTATCTGTGAAGCAGCTGGTGGCAGCATCAATGACGTGGTTAAATTTAACGTTTCATTGACTGATTTGAATGATTTTGCGGCGTTAAACGAAGTATTTATAGCCAATTTAACTGAGCCATATCCTGCACGTGCCGCAGTTCAAGTTGCTGCTCTGCCTAAAGGCGGCGTGGTTGAAATTGAATCTATTATGTATATTGAATAATTCTGATACTTATTCTTTATAAATAACAATATTGTATTTTAAACCTTTATAAGCTTAGCCTCATGCTAAGCTTATTCGTTTCTCTATCTTTATTTCCATTTCACATTAACTCATCAAACTGCGAAGCCATTTATGTTGGTACAAGTTGCACTGCCCGTGCCCCTTTATCGGGTGTTTGACTATAGCCTACCGACAGATATCAGTATTCCATCAGATACTATCTCAATATCCATACCGCACATCGGCAGTCGCGTTGAGGTATCCTTCGGTCGTCAGACTTTAATCGGTATCGTGGTCGCTCATATTCCAAAATCAGAGAGTAGTGTGCCGTTTAATAAGCTCAAGCCTATTAATAAATGCCTAGATGCTGAGCCCATTTTAGATGACAGCATGCTAACGCTCGCTTCTTGGCTAGCGCGCTATTATCATTATCCGCTTGGGGATGCCTTAGCTGTTATATTGCCGACCCTTGTTCGTCAAGGTAAGCCACTAGATTTTCTCATTACCCATTGGCGTATCTTGCCTCATATCACTGATGATGACTTTCGTGCCAATGCCAAAAAGCAAAAACAGCAGTTTGATATACTAAAGCTACATGGTGAGCGCGGCGCAAGTGAAGATGTACTACTCTTAGAAGGTATGCAGCGCCCATTTCTAAAAGCACTTGAAGATAAAGGTTTGATTGAGCGTTATATCGAACCAAAACAAGCACCCGCTCCTGTTAAATTAGCAAAAATGCCACTTGATCTCAATGATGAACAACAGCTTGCCGTCGATGCCATTATTGCTGCTCATAAAGCCGAGTGCTACACAGGGTTTTTATTAAATGGTATTACCGGTAGTGGTAAGACTGAAGTCTATCTACAAGCCATGCAAGCGGTATTAGAAGCGGGTAAGCAAGTGCTGATTTTAGTCCCTGAGATTGGACTCACACCGCAGACACGGGCACGTTTTGCCAGTCGCTTTGCTGCGCATATTGTCTTGCTACATTCGGGTATGAATAATACCTATCGCTTGCAAGGTTGGCAGGATTGCCGCACTGGTCATGCCCAAATCATTATCGGTACGCGCTCAGCAATGCTTTATCCGTTTGCAAATTTAGGCTTAATTGTCGTTGATGAAGCACATGACGGCTCTTATAAGCAGCAAGACACACTGCGTTATCATGCCGCCGATGTCGCACTTTATCGCGGATTTCAGGCTAAGATACCAGTCGTCCTTGGGACTGCCACACCCTCTCTTGAGCATTTAAAACTGGTCGATGATGGCAAACTGATAGAGTATCAATTGTCGACGCGCCCTGGTAATGCAAGACCTGCAACCATGCAGCTCATCGATGCACGCCTGCAAAGCACCCATCAGCAAGCACAAGATAATGGCACGCGCTATGATACCGGACTGACAGATTCGTTAATTGGTGCAATACGGCAGACACTAGAAGCTGGCGATCAAGTATTGATATTTTTAAACCGCCGCGGCTATGCGCCAGTGTTATTATGCGAAGCTTGTGGTTGGCAGGCAGATTGTCCACGTTGCGATGCTCATT
>NZ_DATIRM010000126.1:0-5803 GCF_035469765.1 Psychrobacter sp. | reverse complement strand
AACCAGTGAGCAAGTAGCGACTGCACAGCAAATATCTTAAAGATTACGTTAATAATATTAGACGACTTTTGTCAGTTTTAGTCACTTACAATAGCGTGCGTCACTATCAATACGCTATTATAGTTCACAACTGGCTGTGATACCTCATTGTCTATAGTAAGCACTTATCAGCCAATTTGACCAAATGTTCTTCATTATTATAAGGCTCAATAAGTATGTGGCAACGAATTAAGACGGCAATTGTTCTCGTTATGATCGTTGGTATTGCAATGTTTGCGAGCCAAACTCCTATATTATTTGCACCACTTTTAGCGATTGGGGTGATTATTGCTGCCCATGAATGGACGAAGTTGATGCCAAAATGGCGTCAGCCGATTGTATTTGTCCTATTGGTGTTGCTGTTGACTTTAGTGTCGCTCATGTTCAAAGTGACTTGGCTATTTTGGTGGGTAGCTTCTGTTGTTATATGGCTAATGGCGCTGTCTTGGGTACGAGTTTTCCCAACATCTACCACTTGGTATGGTAAGCAGTTGGCCCTAATGGGTGTAGTGATATTAACGGCTTCAATTACCGCTATATTTTACTTATGGCAACTATCGGCATGGTGGCTACTGTATGTATTTTTATTGGTCTGGTGTGCAGATAGTGGTGCTTACTTTGTTGGGCGCAAGCTTGGTCGCCGAAAAATGGCACCGAATGTCTCGCCCAATAAAAGTATGGAAGGGCTGGCTGGCGGCTTAATCACCGGCTTGCTGGTCGTAGTAATTATCAGTGTCTTTAAGTTACAATTGACAGGCGCGGCGCTTATCGCCTTTGTAGCCTTATCAGCGCTGACAATTTTGGCATCAGTACTGGGCGATTTGTTTGAGTCGATGCTTAAACGCCGTGCTAATGTTAAAGATTCAGGAACGATTTTACCGGGGCATGGTGGAGTGCTTGATCGAATTGATTCGCTGCTATCTGCCACGCCGATATTTGCGCTTGGTTTTTGGGCGATACAACATTTTGGTTTGATGGTGGTTTAATCCGCTTGATGGCTGATTCGGTTTTCATTCTAGCTATGAAAACTGGGTCGTTTTCAACTATTTATACATACCCTTGCTGTCGCTTTTATTATTAGCCTCTCAAGTTTTTAACAGCTCATTTAATTTTCATTGTATTACTACCGTATCATTCATAGGCATCCATGGTTATGACCCAACGCATCGCCGTATTAGGCGCGACAGGCTCGATTGGCGACAGTACGTTAGCCATCTTGGCGGCACAACCACAGTATTATGACGTTTATGCTTTATCTGGGTATCATCGTTTAGACAAGCTGCTAGCTCTTTGTCAGCAGTTCGCCCCTAAGCGGGTTTGCGTACCAACAGCCGCGGTTGATGACTTTGCCAAGCGTCTTAGTTCGGTAGGTCTGGATATCGAAGTAGTTGGTGGCGATGCTGGTTTGGTAGATATTGCTATCGATTCACAAACTGATACTGTTGTCGCTGCTATCGTTGGCGCCGCAGGACTGCCTTCTACCTTAGCAGCAGCGCGTGCAGGCAAGCGTATTTTACTGGCAAATAAAGAAGCGCTGGTGATGGCAGGGCAAGTGATGATCAATGCGGTCAAAACCCATCATGCAATCTTGTTACCGCTTGATTCTGAACATAACGCTATTTTTCAGTGCTTGCCATTTGCCATCCAGCAGGATAATACCCAAATTCACCGACCAAACCATGGCGTGCGTAAGCTGTGGCTAACGGCTTCTGGTGGACCGTTTTTACAGCAGTCATTTACGCAGATGCAGCAAGCAAGTGTCGCTGAAGCGGTCAAACACCCAAACTGGTCAATGGGACAAAAGATATCCGTTGATTCTGCCACCATGATGAATAAAGGGCTTGAGCTGATTGAAGCCTGTCATTTATTCGATTTGCCTGAAAATAAGATAAATGTGGTGATTCATCCACAAAGTATCATTCACTCAATGGTAGAATATAGCGATGGCAGCTTTTTGGCGCAGCTTGGTAGCCCAGATATGAAAACACCAATTGCCCATGCGCTCAGTTATCCTGATCGTATTGACAGTGGCTCGCAGCCATTAGACTTATTTGCGCTCAATGGCTTAGAGTTTATCGAGCCTGATCTGCAAAAGTTTGCTTGTTTACGTCTGGCACGAGAGGCTATGCAAGCCGGTACTCATGCTACTATCATATTAAATGCGGCGAATGAGATTGCAGTATCAGCGTTTTTGGACAACAGGATTCGTCTGACGGATATTGCTGATATTAATGAGCAAGCATTGAATGAGATACAAGTGCCGTTATTAACTGAGACGGCCGATATTGATGAGATTTTGGCGATCGATAATATAGCGCGTCAGCACACTGAGAAGCTGGTAGCAAGATTGGCTTAGACGTATCAAATGCTATCGCCTTTATAATGATATTAAGAGTACCTACTGAGAAAAAATCATGACGTTTCTATTAACGCTCCTTGCGGCAATATTTGTCTTAGGTCCTCTTATTGCCTTGCATGAGTGGGGTCACTATATCGTGGCGCGCCTTTGCGGCGTTAAAGTACTCACGTATTCTATCGGTTTTGGTCCCAAACTTTTTGGCTGGACTAGCAAAAAAAGCGGTATTGATTATCGTATTTCAGCCTTGCCACTTGGCGGCTATGTCAAGATGCTCGATGAGCGTGAAGGTGAGGTAGCAAAAGATGAGCAGCATTTAGCCTTTAATCGCCAGCATCCGCTGAAAAAGATAGCCATTGTCGCCGCCGGTCCTATCATGAACTTCGTCATTGCGATTGTACTATTTTGGGTGTTATTTATGACCCCATCAGAGCAGCTCGCCACTAAGATTGGTCAGGTATTGCCGGATACGCCTGCCGCAATAGCCCAGCTGCCGGTTGGTGATAAGATCGTTGCGATTGATGGTCATGATGTGCAAACGTGGGAAGGTATCAATTATCGCCTTGCTGGGCGCATGGGTGAGACAGCTAATATAAGCGTTACGTTGCAATCAGAAGTAGACAAGGGTTCAACCAAGACCTATCAAGCGCCAGTTAAAGAGTTTATGCAAGGCGCTACTCAAGGTAAAGATGCCTTATCAAGCTTTGGTATGATACCGTGGCAACCAAATATCGCACCGATAGTCGGTGATTTAACGCCTGATGGTGCTGCGACGCGCCAAGGCCTAAAAGTCGGCGATCGCATCACTGCTATTAACGATGAAGCCATTAACGACTGGATTAGCGCCACTCGTATCATTCGTGATAGTCCTGAGACTTTGCTAACATTTAGCATATTGCGTGGTGATCAGCAGGTTGAGTTGCAGATTATGCCGCAAGGTAAAAAAGATAATTTAGGTAACGATTATGGACAAATTGGTGCTATGGTGGCACAGTCTGAGATTGTTATTCCTGATGAATATAAAACCACTGTGGTTTATGGTCCAGCTGAGTCATTAATCAAGTCATTTGAAAAGACTGAGCAGTTGGCTGTTATGACCGTCAGCTCAATGGGTAAAATGCTTTCAGGTATGATCGGACTGGAGAATTTATCAGGACCGATTACCATTGCCAAAGTCGCCAAGCAAAGTTTTGATATTAGCTGGCAAATGGTATTATCTACCGCGGCATTAATCAGTTTAAGTCTTGCTGTATTGAATCTGTTGCCTATTCCGGTATTAGATGGTGGTCATATCGTGTATTATCTGATTGAGTTGGTACGTGGTAAGCCACTCTCCGAAGGCGTACAAATGGTGGGCTTAAATATTGGCTTACTCTTGCTGGCAGGTTTCATGGTGTTAGCAATTGGTAATGATATCAGCCGGCTGTTTTGATGAGTTTGAGTATTGCTTAGCAAGTGCAAGGCGATAGGCTAATGGTTCTACGCTTATCTTGCGTTGATTGTTTGAATAGTCAGCAATTTGTTTTATTGCCTTGCTGCTGTACTAATTTTATTTTTTAGTTTATTTTATGATGCGTTTTATATAAAGTGTTCTGAGTCTACCTTCTATTTGTTGCTAATATGACGCAAAAGAGGCGAGGCAACATGTGCTTTTCAACTTAACTTAAGCAAGTTTTTTATTGACGGATAGTGTTTATGCGTACGCCTTTATTTATGAGCGCGGCTGGGTTGCCGTTAGTTGTAGCAATGATGAGTATGCCGGTTCAAGCTGCAGAATTTGTGGTCACTGATATTGGCTTTAATGGTTTACAACGCCTAACGCCTGATAGTTTATATCCAGTACTGCCTATTACGGTAGGTGATACGGTCAATGATGCAAATCTGGCTGCCAGTATCAAGGCGCTATATGCGACTGAAAACTTTGCTGATATTCAAAGCCGTATCGAAGGTGGCAAGCTGCGCTTTGATGTCGTTGAACGCCCAACGATTGCTGAAGTTAATTTTGATGGTAACAAGCTCATCCCAAAAGAAGGGCTTGAGCAAGGTCTGAGTAATGCAGGCTTGTCTGTTGGTGACGTGCTTAAACAAGCAACTCTGCAAGGCGTTGCAAACGAGCTACAACAGCAATATATCAGCCAAGGTTATTACAATAGTAATATTGAAGTTGATCAGACACTGCTTGATGGTAACCGTGTCAAACTTGACGTGCGCTTTATTGAAGGTAAGCCTGCCAAGGTAGTTGATATCAATGTTATTGGTAATAAACACTTTAGTGATAAAGAAATTAAAGAAGTCTTTGCGGTAAAAGAAACCTCTTGGACACGTCTATTATCTAAGTCTGATCGTTATGCAAAAGAGAAGCTGGCGGCAAGTTTAGAGAATCTAAAAGCCCTTTACCTAAATGATGGTTATGTACGCTTTTCGGTAGACAATGCGGTGCTCAATATCAGTGAAGATAAGAGCAGTGTGTTTATCGAAGTCAGTCTTAGTGAAGGCGAGCAATATCAGTTTGGCGAAATCAATTTCTTAGGTAAGCCAACTTTTGAAACCAGTGAGCTAAAAGAGCTGGTTACCTTTGATACTAAAGAAAAGTACTCGCAAGCCAAGCTTGATGCTACCACTGCCGCTCTTAAGAGCCGTTATGGTAATGAAGGTTATTATTTAGCGCAAATCAGACCAGTGCCGCGTATCAATGATGAGACCAAAGTAGTCGATATTGATTATTATATTGATCCTGCGCGTCCTATTTATGTTCGCCGTATCAATTTCACTGGTAACTTAAAAACCCAAGATGAAGTACTGCGCCGCGAAATGCGCCAGTTAGAAGGGTCACTTGCTTCTAGTGATAAAATTCAGCTGTCACGTACGCGTCTTATGCGTACAGGATTCTTCAAAAGCGTGAACGTCGATGTCAAGCCGGTGCCAAACCAGCCAGATCAAGTCGATGTACACTATACAGTTGAAGAGCAACCATCTGGTAGCTCAACCATTGCCGCCGGTTATTCACAAAGTGGTGGTGTTACGTTCCAACTAGATCTGACCCAAAACAACTTTATGGGAACTGGTGATCGCGTTAAAGCAGCATTATCGCGCTCAGAAACTCGTGACTCTTATAGTTTGGGCTATACCGACCCGTACTTTACAGAAAACGGCGTATCACAAGGTATCAGTGCCTATTATCGTGAGACCAAATACGATGATAGAAACGTTAGTAACTATGTTACCGATGCTTATGGTGCGACGCTTAACTATAGCTATCCAGTTGATGAAACCAAACGCGTGAGTGCCGGCCTAAATATCGATAATACGACAGTACGCGGTGGTAGCCGTCTTGGTATATCAAACGTTCAGCAAATTATAGATGACGGCGGTACGTTCGAGAAATTCACTGATACCGAACTTACTGGC
>NZ_DATIRM010000125.1:0-1983 GCF_035469765.1 Psychrobacter sp. | reverse complement strand
TAGCCCGCTAATGACAACACCCGAGTGTTTGAGCTAAGCGCAAGATTGCGCTGAGACATATAATTTTGCTGTAATGATAAATCGATAGTTTGTAGTGGTACGGATTGTTTAATCAGAGGTTTTGGCAGCCCCTTATAACTGATATAGGGCTCATCATAGTGATCAATAGTTTCTTCAAAACTGGTCGTTAACCCTTCATAAATCTCGGTGTCAGCTGCTAAAAAACTGACATCTACAGATGTAGAACTGTTTTCAATATCGTCACGAGGTGTGTCCCAGCAATGAGGAGTAGGTTCATTATGGGGCTGATAAAACGGTCTTTGGTCGGCTAAGCTTATAGGCTTAACTTTAATATTATTTGTCTTAATTTCACGTGGTTTCTTAGGTTTCTTAGGTTTCTTAGGTTTCTTAATTTTTAAGTAGTGCGCGATTTGATACGCTGCTGTAATTTTATCTATTTGGCCAAGCTTAGCTTTTAGTTCAGACTCATTTTCTTCTAATTCTTTTACATTAATAGCGTGGCCATTGTTTAAAGACGCGAATGTTACCTGTTGCAGTTGTAACAAAGTTGTAAATATCGATAATATGCATTCTGCATCCATGGTTAGCTGAGGAAAATCAGGTAATTCACGCCAAATCCATGTTCGTCTAGGAGATCCTGAAAACTGAGCCTGTTTAAACTGCATCAGTATGTTATCACTATGGGTTTTTGTACTATGCTGCATCAGCAGTACACCGGTGTACATAGAGATAGCCAGCCATAGCAATTGTTTGCGTGAGCGCTCTTGCTGCCGTCTGACTACAATATCCTGCATGAGGATAAGCAATTGCATTATGAGCGGTTTTTTCGCTAATGCTGATTTACTAATTTGCATATGGCGGTGCGCGACCGGCTCTCTTCGTAATATCTGTACGATACACTCAAGCAAATACTGGATAGGTTCATTCGGATGTATATAGCTGTCATTTATCGATATAACGATGGCAGATATGGCAGCTAAAACTGCTTCTTGGTACGTAAATTCCTCATCATCGTTAAGTAAGTTAACGATATCTGTTAATTCTTGAGCACTAAACCATTCTCGCTGCTTATAAACGACTTCACCATTTTGTGTCATGAGGCATTCTCGGAGGGGCGTTTGTGATAGGTTTGCTCGGTTATATTGATGAGCTGACAAAATATAGTGATAGGAAAGATGTTTTTGCCGAATAATTGTTGATTGGTTTCTTTTGTTAAAAGCTCATTGAGGTATTTATAAATAAGCTTTAGATCTAGTCTCTTTTTATGCTGAGCTATGATGCCAATTAGTTCATAAAAGGGTATACCAAACTTTAGCTGCTCTTTATTTATGTCGCTTATCAGCATTTCTTGCTTTAGTATCTTTTGATCAATATGAGGGCTTTTTAATAAGTGATAAAGCTCAAAGTTATTGACGAGTAGCCATTTTTCCTCATTTTTAATGAATAATGTGGGTTTAGAGTAGGCAAGGCTTTGCTCAATTTCTAGGGTGTGAACATCAATTAAAGGTCGAATTTGATTGGTATAAATATCGAACAAACCAATAAACTGTGGAAAAATAAGTATTGTGGTTCTCTGCAGTTTGGCTATGGATGCTGTATTCATTAGTTTCCCACTCAATCATCGACACGCAGTTATTTAGTCGTCATTTATCGTCTACTTACCTCCACTCATACATTACAGTCACTACAGAGCAAATAAAACCTAAAATCATATGCTTTTTCACAAAAATAGAAACAACACGTCAACTAATGACGCTTTTGAGGTGAGGTTAGGTTTTAAGAGGAGTTTTCGATGAGCTGGAGGTTACAATGTCAGAGTAGTGAAGTCGTCATACCCTCAAAGTTATATTTGATGAAAAATATGTAAAAAGAGAATGAAAAATTTATTTGGTAGTACGCTTCACTTATACACGACTGACCGTTGAGCTCTAAGTAGGTGCATTGCCCTCAGTTTTAAAAATT
>NZ_DATIRM010000124.1:0-6576 GCF_035469765.1 Psychrobacter sp. | reverse complement strand
TAAGGGTCGTTATTTATAAGGATCATTATATGATTGCTCTTTGCCAATGCATGTATCATAAACAAGAAGCCGGTAGGCATAAAAACGGCATCTTAGCACAATGAATGCCAGACGCCGTTTTTATCATAAAAGCTTATGAGCGATAACCAACTAACCTCAATTTGCCGCCAACGATAGGCTAAGCAATTTCAGGTGTTTTGCCTTCATTAATGACTTGCTCATCAACGAGTACCGTTTTAGCATTTTTCATAGATGGCAGCTCATACATCGTCTCAAGGAGCGCGTTTTCAACAATAGAACGCAGTCCACGAGCACCTGTTTTACGTGCCATCGCTTTTTTGGCAATCGCATCAAGCGCTTCTTTGGTAAAGGTAATGTCAGCACCTTCCATATCAAACAGATACTTATACTGCTTAACCAAGGCGTTCTTAGGTTCCGTCAAAATCTGTACCAGCGCTTCTTCATCAAGCTCTTGTAAGGCTGCAAGCACTGGCAGACGACCAATTAATTCAGGAATAAGACCAAATTTAATTAAGTCCTCTGGCTCGACTTGCTGTAGTAGCTCTGAGCTGCGACGGCTATCATCTTTTGAGCTGACATCAGCATTGAAGCCAATGCCTGTCTTTTCAGTACGCTGCTGAATAACTTTATCTAGACCAGCAAACGCGCCACCAACGATAATCAAGATATTACTGGTATCGACTTGGATCAGCTCTTGCTGTGGATGCTTACGACCACCGTGTGGCGGGATAGCAGCAACCGTACCTTCGATAAGCTTTAGCAACGCTTGCTGAACGCCTTCTCCCGATACATCACGGGTGATAGAGGGATTGTCGCCTTTCTTACTGATCTTATCAATCTCATCGATATAGATGATGCCTTGCTCCGCTTTACTGACATCATAATCTGATGCTTGTAATAGCTTTTGCACGATGTTTTCAACATCTTCGCCGACATAACCGGCTTCGGTTAAGGTTGTGGCATCTGCCATGGCAAACGGCACATCGAGTAAACGCGCTAAGGTTTGCGCAAGCAAAGTCTTGCCAGAACCGGTTGGACCGATCAGTAAGATGTTACTTTTGGCCAACTCTACCATCGCATCATCAGCGCCAATTTTAGCTTTTTTGCTATCATTGGCTAAAGTTTGGCTAACTTTTAGGCGTTTATAATGGTTATAAACCGCAACCGCTAACGCTTTTTTGGCAGCGTCCTGTCCGATGACATATTCATCAAGCTTGGCACGTAGCTCTTTTGGCGTTGGCAGTTTTTTATTGACCCAAGAGGTATCAATGTCGCTATCGTCATCACCATGTTCGTCACTGTCGGCAATAAGGTCAGTACATAGCTCAATACATTCATTACAGATATTGGCATCGTCAGCAGCAATCAGCTGCTTCACTTCACTCTTTTCTTTGCCGCAAAACGAGCACTGCGGGGTGTTATCTTCTGCCATATACAGGCACTCCTAAAATTTTATACTTATAAATATTCTGATGTTTGTATCAATGCTTAAGTGCCTAATATAGAGCACTTAAGCATGAAGGCGGCACGATCTACATCGATACGGCTGCTCATAGAGTAGCTATTATAAAGACGCAGGACGACGCTCTAATACTTCATCAATCAGACCATATTCTTTAGCTTCTTTAGCATCTAACCAATAATCACGCTCAACATCTCTTTCAATTTTATCTACTGGTTGACCCGTACGTTCTGCCAAAATCTCGTTTAAGCGCGCACGAGTTTTTAGGATTTCACGCGCGTTGATTTCGATATCAGTGGCTTGACCTTGCGCACCGCCTGAAGGCTGATGAATCATGACGCGAGCATTAGCTAAGGCGTAACGTTTGCCTTTTTGACCAGCAGCTAGCAAGAATGAGCCCATGCTATATGCACCGCCCATACAGATGGTCGATACTTCAGGCTTGATAAAGTTCATCGTATCAAAAATGGCCAAACCAGCACTGACCGAGCCGCCTGGTGAGTTGATATATAAATGAATGTCTTTATCAGGGTTTTCAGCTTCCAAAAATAGCAGCTGCGCGACGATAAGATTGGCCATATGGTCTTCAACTTGACCAGTTAAAAAGATAACGCGCTCACGCAAGAGGCGTGAAAAAATATCAAACGAGCGTTCACCGCGAGCTGATTGCTCAACTACCATAGGAACCAAGGCGCTTTGAGGGGCGCTCTGAGTATATTGCATGCCTTGCGCGTCGTTGTGCGCACTCATGAGCATATCAAAATGCGGGTTGGCAGTGATGCGATCATAATCTGTCATAAAATATCCTGTTTATAAATATAAAAGAGTAGAGGCTAGCAAATCGTTAAATTTTTATGGGTAGTTATCATTGTAAGCATTGCTGGCTTGTAATAAAAGCCATCAGCGAATAAAACCTATTGAGCTGAGTAAAAGGCCTATCACACAAGTGACTGAAAAATAACGCCGATTAACGCTAGCTACTAAAAATAATTGAGCTAATGGTAACTTTTTTATCAGAGTAATAGTAACTTTTTAATGTGACAAATAATAAATTATTCCTTATTAATAGGGCGTTTGTACCCATTTATCAAGGGCAGTGACGAGAAACAAGGATTAAAACCCCTAAAAACAGTCACGCAATAAAAATGCCCTAACAAAGTGTTAGGGCATTTTTGGATCAATCTTAGCAGTCAGTGCCAGTTAACGGCAAAGAGCTAGCTAGATTACATCGCTTGCTGCTGTTGTTGCTGAGCAGCTAATAGGTCTTGGTAGCTAACTTCTTTATCAGTTACTTTGCCTTGACCAATTAGATAGTCTACTACTTGGTCTTCTAGAACGACAGACTCAATGTTAGCACGCTGTTGCTTATCAGTGGTGTAGTACTCGATCACTTCTGCTGGATCTTCGTAGTTTTCAGCTGCTTCTTTGATGAAAGTCTCAACGCGAGCTTGGTCAACTTCTAGACCTTTGGTATCGATAACACGAGCAACGATGATGCCAAGACGGGCAGCACGTAGCGCTTGCTCTTCGAATAGCTCATTTGGCAGCATGTCTTTATCGAAGCTATCAGCATTGGCACCGAACTGCTGAGAAAAACGTTGCATCATCATGTTGCGTTGACGCTCGATTTCTTGCTCTAGCATAGCGTTTGGTACGTCAAACTCGTTCTTTTCTAGCAAGGCATCAAACGTTGCTTGTTTTACTTGGCTACGCGCAGCGTTTTTGATTTCACGTTCCATGTTTTTGCGAACGTCATCTTTTAACTTCTCAACGCCGCCTTCTTTAACACCGAATAGCTCAAGGAACTCTTCGTTGATTTCTGGTAGCTTAGATTTTTCAACCAATTTTACGTTGATTTTGAACTGAGCTTCTTTACCAGCCAAGTTTTCAGCTTGATAATCTTCTGGGAAAGTGACCTCGATTACTTTCTCTTCGCCAGCTTTCATGCCTTTGATGCCTGCTTCAAAACCAGGAATCATTTGGTTGCTACCGATAACCAGTTTGAAGTCTTCAGCAGAACCACCTTCGAACTTCTCGCCATCGATAGAGCCTTCAAAGTCAAAAGTTACTTGATTGCCTTTGTCCGCTTTACCTTTTTTCTCAACGAATTCTTCACGTTGTTTTTGTAGGTTTTCGATCATGGTGTCAACATCAGCTTCATCAACCTTGGCGGTATGACGTTCAACTTCGATTTCATCGATACCTTGTACATCAACTTCTGGGAAGATTTCAACAGTCGCTTGATAAACCAAGAAATCGTCTTCAAGTTTTACGTCGTCGATATTAGGCATGCCAACGGCGCGGATGTCTTCAGATTTGATCGCTTCAAAAACGGTATCACGAATAACGTCGTTGATCACTTCTTGTTGAATGCCAGCACCGTATTGTGAACGGATATGTGACATAGGAACATTACCTTTACGGAAACCGTCAATCTTGGCAGTTTTCGCTACTTGGCGAATACGACCTTCAACTTTGTTTTGAATCTTTTCAACGGGTACTTTGACCGTTAACTGAGTTTCTTTGTTAGAAAGCTTGTTGGTTGTGACTTGTAAATCTGTAGCCATGTTGATTACACCTTTAGGATTAAATAGTACTTCGGATTGAAAAGTACTTAGGGTTAAATAGTAATAGACAACCATGCTGCAAAATACGCGTGTGCTACTGGTTGCCGTTGGAATAAATAGGGGATAGTGATAGCTATTTTACCACCAATGCCTCAAGCAATCGCCCTTGGTACTGGTATAAAAAATGATAAATCTTAATGGATGCTATCAAATATCAATCATAAACCGCTAATGGCTCGCATAATAACGCTTTTTGGCGAATTATACAGACAACTAACGGCTTTCAACAAAATTTTAAAAGTAGAACAGTATAATCTATCTGATTATTAAAGTAAAAATTATCTCTTTCATAGCCGCTCGCACGATTTTGATAAGCCATACTGTGTACTGCCTGCTTATCCAATATGACTATGACGGCAATTGTGCCAATAACTGCTGAATCGCCTGACCACGATGGCTGATGCGGTTTTTAGCAGCAGCGCTTAAGCTCGCTGCTGTCGCCTGCAACTCTGGCAACCAAAATAATGGATCATAACCAAAGCCGCCATCGCCATGCGCTGCTGTTAGAATTTCACCTTGCCATAAACCCTGCGCGATAATCGGTAGCGGATCATCAGCATGACGTACCATCGCTAGTACGCAAACGAACATGCCTTTAATAGGCTCATTAGGGTGCTCATCGCGGATAGGCTGCAAGTCAGTGACTAGTTTGGCGTTGTTTTTGGCATCGTTGCCATGCTCACCGGCATAGCGCGCCGAAAAAATACCCGGTGCGTTGCCCAATACTGGCACACATAAGCCAGAATCATCGGCAATAGCAGGTAGACCACTAATACGACTGGCATGACGGGCTTTTATAAGGGCGTTTTCTACAAAACTCAAGCCATCTTCAATTGCATCCTCGATATCAAGCTGTCCTTGCGGTATCACCGTCACATCCAAATTTGCTTCGGCAAACAATCTTGTGAACTCAGCCAGTTTGCCTTTATTATTGCTAGCGAGTACCCATTGGTTGTGAGATGTGGGTTGGGTCAAGGGTAGTGATGTACTGATAACACTCATAGAGGGTATTCCGTCGTGTAATTAGATCTAAATAATAAAAGAGAGTGATTCATATTAACGTGCTATTTCTATAAGCTTTTCTTATTTGCTGTTCGCAAGCGATACTGATTGAGCTTTGCATAACATTTGGTAACTGATATTTATCGCCACTATTGCTATAATAGCTGCCAAGCTACAGTGAATTATATCTTATAGCTTGTGAATATTTGGTTAATAAAGGCTGACAAAGTCAAGTAGTTGGCTTTTGAGCTAAGAGCAAGAAAAGAATAATAGTTAATTTTGGATTCATAATAATACGTGATACTGTGTTCAACAATACAATGTATTAATCGATAAAATTCATTTTAAACAATAAACTCAGCCAATTTAGCTCGCTATTTTATAGGGTATTTTGCGTGGTAAAAATAGCGTAAAATTCAGTCTCTATTAGTTTAGTTCTTATTAATCTAGTTTCTATAAATTAACGGCTAAACAGCAAGGATAAAATAATATGTCAAAGATTACATTACCAGAATTACCATATGCAAAAGATGCACTTGAGCCACATATCAGTGCTGAAACTTTAGAGTTCCATCATGATAAGCATCACGCTGCTTATGTAAATAAATTGAACGAATTGCTACCGGGTTCTGGTCTAGAAGATAAAACCTTGTCAGAAATCATCCTAGCAACGGCTAAAGATGACAGCAAGCAAGGTATGTTTAACCAAGCAGCTCAAGTATGGAACCACACATTCTACTGGAACTGCATGACGCCAGACAACGGCGGCGGCGAACCTACTGGCGATCTAAAAGCCAAAATCGAAGAAGATTTCGGTAGCTATGATAAGTTCCGTGAAGAGTTCAAAAATGCAGCATTGACTCAGTTCGGTTCAGGTTGGGCATGGTTAGTAGCTGATAAAGTCGGTGGCAAACTGTCTATCGCCAAAACTGCTAACGCTGATACGCCACTTGCACATGACCAAATCGCGGTATTGACTTGTGATGTGTGGGAACATGCGTATTACGTCGATTATCGTAACCGTCGTCCTGACTATGTTGACACCTTCCTAGACAAGCTAGTGAACTGGGACTACGCAAACGCAAAATATAAAGGTCAAGATGCTGGCGTTGAAGCGTAATCTTTAACGACTAAGTATTTGATTAATAAAAAAGGACGCTGAGAGGCGTCCTTTTTTTGTAATCCAGATAGTGATATAAGTAATTCCTATAGCTTTAATTATCTTTATATATCATTTTCCCTTTCTTAACATACGTGCTTTCTCCCTGCTTAGGATAAGAGATTCTTCGTATCGCTGATAAGATTTTGTTTTCAAGTTTGTTCTTACTTGAAGTAATTTATTGAAATGACTATCAAAATCACGCTTAAATGTAGTCTCACTAATGACAAGATCATGAATAACATTGACAAGATGTTTAATGAGTGAAAGTTTGAACTGTAGCGATTGAAAGTTTTCTTTGTTTA
>NZ_DATIRM010000123.1:0-3301 GCF_035469765.1 Psychrobacter sp. | reverse complement strand
TTTATGTTTATGCTTACTGTTTATAACATTTATTTTTGATAGTAAAAACTATTTAAAATGAGCTACCGCTGTATCAAAACAGAATTTAGCGTACGACTCCGCGTCGGCTCTTCTGTAGCGAATCAATCAAAAATTCAATTTTTGACTCTTTTGGTAGCAAATCTTGTTTTAATACTTCAAGTGCTTGAACCGTCGTTAAACCAGATCTGAATACAACACGATAAGCTTGACGCAGCACATCGATGCTATCTTTAGACCAGCCTTTACGGCGCATGCCTTCAATATTAAGACCATGGGCCTTAGCAGGATTACCTGAAACCATGGTAAAGGCTGCTACATCTTTTAAGATCAAAGTTGCACCACCAACCAAACTATAATCATCAATCGTACAAAACTGATGAATGCCCGAGTTGCCACCGACAATAATATGATTGCCAATGGTGACATGACCGGCAACGCCGACATTATTAGCTAATACATTGTGGTCGCCAATTAAGCAATCGTGAGCCACATGGGTATTGACCATTAGCAAGTTATGACTGCCAATCTTAGTCAAGCCACCATCTTGCTCAGTACCACGGTGCAAGCTACAGGCTTCGCGAATGGTATTATGATCCCCAATCTCAAGCCAAGTACGCTCACCTGCATACTTTAGATCTTGAGGGTCTTCACCGATACTGGCAAATTGATAAAACTGATTATGCTCACCGATGCGAGTCAGTCTAGTGACCACCACATGCCGATGCAACACCGTATGGGCGCCAATCGTAACTTCATCACCGACGATACAGTAAGGGCCAATAGTTGCAGTTTCATCAATCGTAGCAGATGGGGAGATGAGTGCTGTTGGATGGATCTGACTCATAATGGGTGCCTTTGTAACATCGGATGCAAGTAAATAGTAAAACAAACACAATAACGATGCCAATCAATAGATATTAACATCGGGATTTAGACAGTTTAACGCATTATTTATTTTAGCGCATTATTGATTATTTCTTCAAAGTTATCAACGTGCTTTATTGCTCTTGACGGGCAATCATAATTTGCGCACTAACCGCAAGCTCACCCTCAACATGCACAGTACAATCAAATTTATAAATACCCTGCTTTTGCATCACGATTTTAGAGCGGATAATTAGCTGATCACCTGGGATAACGCGGCGCTTAAAGCGTACTTTATCTACCCCTGCAAACAAATACAAATAGCCATCTTCTGCTGTCAACCCTGCACTAATGAAGCCAAGAACACCTGATACCTGCGCCATGCACTCAACCATCAATACGCCTGGCATGATAGGCTCATCAGGGAAATGCCCATTAAAAAACTCTTCGTTAATCGTGACATTTTTTATACCCGTGATACATTCGCCTGGTGTACAGGAAACTATCTTATCCACCAATAAAAATGGGTAACGATGTGGCAAATAATGCTTTAACGTATGATAGGTTAAAGGTAACGTTAACCCTTGGTCGGCCAAGCTTTTGATATCTTCTGCAGTTGGGTTATCTATATGGGTGCTGTTCATAGTGGTGCTTCCTTGCTGTGTTTTCAGTCTTGCTTTAGGTTCAAGCTTTGCTGGGTTTCAAATAGAACAAACTTTTTAAATGTTTATTTGCTTTAACGATAAGATACTAATCTCGACCAAGCTGGCGAAATCGTACTGCAGCACGGCGCCAGTTAGCAGTTGGCATAGCAGCCGTTCCAGAAGAGTAAGAGCCAGCACTGGTAATTGACTTAGTGACCATAGTCATACCAGACAAGGTAACATCATCTGTGATGTCAATATGTCCAGTAATACCAACCGCCCCGCCAATGATACAGCGTTTGCCAATACTGGTGCTACCTGCGATACCTGTGTGAGCAGCAATAGCTGTACCATCTCCGATACGGACGTTATGTGCCACTTGTACTAGATTGTCAATAATAACATGATCACCTATTACCGTATCATCGATAGCACCGCGATCAATACAGGTGTGACTGCCAATGCGTACATGATTACCAATCACTACTCGCCCTAGCTGGGCAATACGCTCCCCTCCTGTGGCACTAGGGTCTCTAGTGGGTGCAAAGCCAAAACCTTCTGAGCCTATGCTCACGCCAGCATGCAATCTTACGTGATGACCAACAACACAATCATGCCCTATCACGACTTGGGGTTTGATGACGCCATCTGTACCAATGGTGGTATTGTCTTCAACAACCACATGAGCTTCAAGGACGCAGCAGTCACCAATCTGCACCTGCTCACCGATGACACAAAAAGGTCCGATAGTCACCTCATTGCCGATCACCGCACTGTCAGCTATCACGGCTGTCGGATGGATACCGCTAACTGAATGTTGACGAGCAAAAAGTTGGCTCACGCTAGCGTACGCCAAATAAGGGACCGCAACGATTAAAGCCACCGTATTATTCGGGACTTCGTTGCAATGCTCGGCAGTGATAAATACTGCACCAGCCTGCGTATTTGCCAAACTCGATAGATAGTGAGGGTTGCTCAAAAAACTTAACTGCCGGCAGTTAGCCGTGGTTAAATTACCAATACCTTCTAATCCTAGATGGCACTGCTCAGCGCTAAGCTCAGCCTTGTTAAGAACAGGCTGGCGCTGCTCAATCTGCGAGATGAGTTGCTCAATGGTTATCATAATAGGTATTAGTATTGGCATGAATAAGAGAGTCGTCAAGTTGAGATATCATCTTGACGACCGGCTAAATCTAACGAACGCTTCAATTACTTAAAGGGCCAAATAATAGCTATCAAACCCTTTACATAGCAAAAAGCAATTAGCAGATGCTTAGAAAGTATTACCAATTTGGAACTGGACTTTTTCAGTCTCATCGCCTTCTTTATCACCGATAGGCACGGCATAGCTAAGAGAAATCGGACCAATTGGCGTATACCAAGTTACGCCTAAACCGGCACTAAAGCGGAATTTATTGTCTTGTGTTAATAGTGGGATCCCAGTATCGTCTCCAGTAGCTGGATCAATAAAAGTGCGATCTTCTTTATCCGTGGTATCAAATACCTGACCACCTTCAGCAAATAGTACTGGGCGTACTTGATCTGCCCAATCCCCTTTAAATGGCATTGGTAAAATCAATTCAGTACCAAAGCTTACTAAGGCATTACCACCAATTTCTTCGTCTATATTTTCTGTAGTACCAGCAATGGCATTAGAATAACTTTCAGATTTAGGTCCAAGGGTAGAGGCTTCATAACCACGTACCGAACCATAACCACCGGCATAGAAGTTTTCATAAAATGGTAAATTATTACCATAGCCAAGCTTGGTA